>CALRLJ020000229.1:0-6261 GCA_943368635.1 Sediminibacterium ginsengisoli
TCAGAAAATCTTGCGGTACTGCATGAAGCCGGACCGATCGGCCACTTCATCGTATAAAATCTGCGCGCGCGCATTCTCGAACTGCGTCAGCCAATGCACCCTGCTCGCGCCGTCCGCCCTTGCCCGCTCGTAGACAGCCTCGATCAGCATGCGGCCGACGCCGTGACCGCGCGCGCCTTCGTTCACGAATAGATCCTGCAGATAGCAGTAGTTGCCCACCGTCCAGCAGGAGCGGTGATAGAGGAACTGGACAATGCCGGTCAGTTTGTCATCGACGAACGCGCCGAGCACATACATCGGCTCGGCGTCGTCGTGAAAGCGCTGCCATGTTATGGCGGTCGTCTCAGGTGGGACGGTTGCCTTGTAGAATTTGAGGTAGCCCGCCCACAAAGGCTCCCACGCCTCGCGCTCATCCACGCGAAGCGACCGGATGACAACGCGCTCAGTCATGGGGCTAGCACCTACTTCCCGAAGTTCGCGATCCATCTCAGCAGTACCTTTGACGAACTTCGGAAAGTCATAGGTACTAGCAAATTTATAATTCTAGTACCGCTGTCTACTGGAAGTTCCTACATCGGGCCCACAGCTTGCGCATCAGGAACTTCCAATAGGCTGTACTAGCATGCTCAATCGAGGTGGAATTTCTCGAACTGGCGATGTTCGCCCTTGATGTAACGAACCGTGCCGGTAACGGAGCGCATCACGACGGTTTCCGTCTCGATCACGTTCTTGCGGAACTTGACGCCGGACAGCAACGATCCGTCGGTCACGCCGGTTGCCGCGAACAAGCAGTCGCCCTTGGCGAGATCCTCGATGCCGTAGATCATGTTCGGATCCTTGATGCCCATTTTTAGCGCGCGCTCGCGCCGATCATCGGTATCAAGGATCAGACGGCACTGCATCTGGCCGCCGATGCAGCGAAGGGCTGCCGCTGCAAGCACACCTTCCGGCGCGCCGCCCGTGCCCATGTAAATATCGACGCCGGTGTTTTCCGGATCGGCGGTGTGGATGATACCCGCGACGTCACCGTCGGTGATGAGACGCACCGCAGCACCCGTGCTGCGAATGGCGTTGATGATGTCGGCGTGGCGCGGACGATCGAGCACAAGTGCGGTGATCGCCGACGGATGAACATCCTTGGCGCGTGCAAGACGGCGGATGTTGTCCGCGGGCGGCGCGTCGATGTCGATCACGTTCTTGGCGTAGCCCGGACCGATCGCAATCTTCTGCATATAGGAGTCGGGGGCGTTCAGCAGCGTGCCGCCTTCCGCCATGGCCATGGTCGCGATGGCGCCCGGCATGTTCTTGGCGCACAGCGTCGTGCCCTCCAGTGGATCGACAGCAATGTCGACCTCGGGGCCGCCCTCGGCACCGACCTTCTCGCCGATGAAAAGCATCGGCGCTTCATCGCGCTCGCCCTCGCCGATCACCACCGTGCCCTGAATTGGAATTTTATTGAGCTCGCGCCGCATCGCATCCACGGCGGCCTGGTCGGCTGCTTTCTCGTTGCCATGGCCTCTCAGGCGTGCCGCGGAGACAGCGGCGCGCTCGGTCACGCGCACGATTTCGAGTGTGAGAATGCGTTCCAGCAGAAGCTGCGGCGGAACGGAAATCGTAACGGACATAGGCTAACTCCCAAACAACAAGCGTGGCGATGGGTCCGGCGGACCGGACCCTATCAGTTCTTTTCGATGCGGATGACCTGCGGACGGCCGGTTATCACCCGATCTTGCTGGACGGCATGCAGGGCACGACGCACCGCATCTTCCGTGGTTGCGTAAGTGATGAGAATAACGGGCACTGGCGACGGCTTGCCGCGTGCGTTTAGCAGATCGACCGCGCCGTCGGGATGACGCTGCACGATCGATTCAATGGAAATTTTCTGCTCGGCCAGCCGGGTCGCGATGGTCGCCGCTGTTCCGGCCAGGTCGCGCGCCATCAGGCGAATATAGTAGCCACCCTCGTGGCGCTCCATCGGCGCTTTGGTGGTGGTTTTCAGCTTCGCAATCGGCCGACCAAACGGAGCCGCGCGAATGCCGCGCGCAACATCCGCGATGTCGGCAAGGACCGCTGAAGCCGTCGCAGCACCACCGGCACCGGGGCCGACCAGCGTGATCGGCGGAATCCCTTCGCCGTCGATGGTGACAGCGTTGGTCACGTCCATGACCTGCGCAATCGATGATGACTTCGGCACCATCGTGGGATGAACGCGCTGTTCGATACCCTTCGCGGTCCGCACCGCGACGCCGAGCAGCTTGACGCGATAGCCGAGTTCTTCGGCCGCACGCAGGTCTTCCGGGGCAATCGATGAAATGCCTTCAACGTAAACCGCGCTCTGGTTCACCTTGGTGCCGAACGCAAGGCTGGCGAGAATGGCGAGCTTCTGCGCGGTGTCGTGCCCGTCCACGTCGAACGACGGATTGGCTTCGGCATAGCCGAGCCGCTGCGCATCCTTGAGGCATTCGGCGAACGACAGTCCTTCGCGCTCCATCCGCGTCAGGATGTAATTGCAGGTGCCGTTGAGAATGCCGTAGACGCGGTTGATGCCGGTGCCCGCAAGCCCCTCACGCAACGTCTTGATGACAGGGATCGCAGCGCCCACAGCCGCTTCATAGTTCAGCGCGCCGCCATGCTTCTCGGCCAGCATACCGAGCCGCGAGCCGTGCTTGGCGATCAACGCCTTGTTCGCGGTGACCACCGACTTGCCGTTCTTGAGGGCTGCTTCGATAGCCGACAGCGCAGGCTCGCCGGAGCCGCCCATCAGTTCGACGAAACAGTCGATCTTCGGATCGTTGGCCAGCGCCAGCGGATTCTTTGCCCACTCAAGGCCCCGCAGGTCGAGGCTGCGCTTTTTGACCTTGGACCTTGCGGACACCGCGACAACCCGGACGCCACGGCCACAGCGCGCCGACAAGGCCCTGCTCTGACTTTCGATCAGGCGGACTACCTCGGCACCCACGGTGCCGAGACCCGCAATACCCACCTTGAGTGGTGCGACCATCTTGCTGAAAACCTGCCGGAAAACTTGAGTTAAACAGGCATGATCGGGATCATGCCTACCGCCGGTTGGCGAGCGGAACCACGTTGTGCAACGATTCAACGCCAGTTTCAAGGAAGCGCCGGATATTGCGGGCCGCCTGACGAATTCGCTGCTCGTTTTCCACCATCGCGATGCGGACATAGCCCTCGCCATGCTCACCGAAGGCGACGCCGGGAGAGACGACCACACCGGATTTTTCCACCATGAGCGTGGCGAACTGCATGCTGCCGACCTCGCGGAACTTCTCCGGCAGCGGTGCCCAGGCGAACATCGAGGCGGCCGGTGGAGGAATATCCCAGCCGGCACGGCCAAACGACTCCACCATCGCGTCACGGCGCTTGCGGTAAGTATCGCGCACTTCCTTGATGCAATCCTGCGGACCGTTCAGCGCGGCGGTGGCAGCGACCTGAACCGGTGTGAACGCGCCGTAGTCGAGATATGATTTGACGCGGGTCAGCGCGGCAATGATCCGCTCGTTGCCGACGGCAAAGCCCATGCGCCAGCCCGCCATCGAGAACGTCTTCGACATCGAGGTGAATTCCACCGTGACATCGATCGCACCCGGCACTTGCAATACCGAGGGCGGAGGCACGCCGTCGAAATACAGTTCCGCGTAGGCCAGATCGGACAGAATGAAAATCTCGTGCTTCTTCGCGAAGGCAACCAGATCCTTGTAGAAATCCAGCGACGCGACATAGGCCGTCGGATTCGACGGATAACATGCGATCATCGCGATAGGCTTGGGGATCGAGTGAATGATCGCTTTCTCAAGCGCGCTGAACAGTTCCGGCGTCGGCTCGGCCGGAACCGAACGGACCACGCCGCCGGCCATCAGAAAACCGAAGGCATGGATCGGATAGCTCGGGTTCGGCACCAACACCACGTCGCCGGGTGACGTGATCGCCTGCGCGACGTTCGCAAAGCCTTCTTTGGACCCAAGGGTCGCAACGATCTGGGTTTCCGGGTTCAGTTTTACGCCAAAGCGGCGCTCATAATAGGCAGCCTGAGCACGGCGCAGGCCCACGATCCCTTTCGACGCCGAATACCGGTCGGTACGCGGCTTGCCGAGGGTCTCCTTGAGTTTCTCGATCACATGCGGCGGGGTCGGCAGGTCCGGATTTCCCATGCCCAAATCAATGATGTCGGCCCCGGCGTTCCGCGCGGCCGCCTTGGCCCGATTGACTTGCTCGAACACGTAAGGCGGCAGACGGCGGATACGATAAAACTCTTCCATGGGTCGGGCTCCGGGAGCCGGCAGATACCGGCGATAACGACAGATCAGTAACGTGTTTTGTACCGCAGTGGAATTCGGTACGGTGGTTAGAAGACGCGGAATTTCAGCATATTAAGCGGATTCGAACGCGGCGCGGGGTGACCCGTGCCAGAATTTGCATTTTTGCGATTGAATCGTGGTCTTTTTACCACCACCGGGCGGTGCGGCGAAGCGCAAATCTCAATTGCTGCGGCGCTCGGCGGCCCGCGCGCCCGACGCCTGACGATCACGGGCGGCCAGCAAATCCTTCTCCAGCTTGTCCCGCTGGGCCTGGTCGAGCACCGTTTCCTGACGGGGCGCCGGCAGGTCGTGAACCGGCAGGTACTCTCCGGGGGTCGCAGGCCGGGCCGGCGTATTGGCGGGCAGCCCCATCAGAGGTGCGTCGGCAATCGTAGATGCGCAGCCACCCAACGCGAGACCAAGCAGCATCAGGCCGGCCACAGCCGACGCGCGCCCCAGCCGCTGCATCTGGTGTCCCACGAAAATTGCGACGTCCTCTGGTTTCAACCGGCACGATTCCTGCTCTGTGACTGAGCAGGTGACGCGAACTTAATCCCGGTGGAAAGCGTTACCCCCGGACAATCTTGCCGCAGAGCAGACTGCGTTCATGAGGCCCTAATATGACTGAAGTATTAATCATGCCGCAACGCAGCACACGCAAATCAACAAGCCGATCCGAACTATGCCATGATGATCGTGCGAACTCACGTTCGCGGCTGATCGAAACGAGAGTTCAGAACTAGGCGATGAGTGACACCTTGCTAAGTACCAAGTCCGGAGATTCCGGCGCGGCGAAAAGCTTCGATCCGGAAGCGTTCTCGGCCAACCTTGCGCGCGCTCTTGAAACAAGCGGCCGCGCCCTCTCCGCCTATCTGAAGCCGCGCGAAAACGGTGAGGACAAGGGCCGCCCACCGGGCGAACTCAACGAGGTCGTGAAAACGTTCACGTCGGTCGCAGAGTACTGGCTCTCCGACAAGGACCGTGCGGCTCATCTTCAAGCAAAGTTCGGCAAGGCCTACCTGGATTTGCTGACCAGCGCTGCGCGCCGTCTCTCGGGTGAGGCAACCACGCCCGCCGCCGAGCCGTCGCCGCGCGACAAGCGCTTCCAGGATGCCGAATGGAAGACCAATCAGTTTTTCGATTTCATGATGCAGGCCTATCTGCTCACCACGCAGTGCGCGAATGACCTGGTCAAGAATGCCGACGGCCTCGATGCGCATACCCGCAAGAAGGCTGAGTTCTACGTTCAACAGGTCACCAACGCGATTTCGCCGTCCAACTTCGTATTGACCAATCCGGAAGTGCTGCGGCAGACGCTGTCAAGCAACGCCGACAATCTGGTTCGCGGCATGACGATGCTTGCGGAAGACATCGAGGCCGGACACGGCACGCTCAAGATCCGCCAATCCGCGGGACACCTCGAAATCGGCCGCGATGTCGCACTGACGCCCGGCAAGGTGATCTACCAGAATGAGATCATGCAGCTCATTCAGTATACGCCGGCCACGGAAAACGTCCTGCGCACGCCGCTGCTGATCGTGCCGCCGTGGATCAACAAATTCTACATTCTCGATCTCAACCGGCAGAAGTCGTTCGTGCAGTGGTGCGTCAACCAGGGCATCACGGTGTTCCTGATCTCATGGGTCAACCCCGACAAGACACTCGGCGGAAAGACCTTCGAGGACTACATGCGCGAAGGTCCGCTGACGGCGATGGACGTCATCGAGAAGGCCACCGGCGAGATGCGCGTCCACACCATGGGCTATTGCGTCGGCGGCACATTGCTGGCGACGACGCTGGCATGGCTTGCGGAAAAACGTCAAGTGCGCGTGACGTCTGCTACCTTCCTCGCGGCGCAGGTCGATTTCACCCATGCGGGCGATCTGATGGTGTTCGTTGACGAGAGCCAGATCTCGAATCTCGAACGCGATATGAAGCAAGCCGGCGT
>CALRLJ020000230.1:0-6218 GCA_943368635.1 Sediminibacterium ginsengisoli
GAAAGGCTTCCAGCGGGTCAAGATCGACGGAAAGTTCTACGAACTTGCCGACGCACCGGTTCTGGACAAGAAATTTCCGCACGACATCGACGTGGTGGTGGATCGGATCGTCGTGCGCCCGGATATGGCGCAACGCCTCGCAGAGTCGTTCGAAACCGCGTTGAAGCTTGCCGAGGGGCTTGCGGTCGTTGAGTTCGCCGATGCGCCTACCGGCAGCGAAGCCGCACCGGAAAAGAAGGCCGACAAGAAGACCGCCAAGATTCACGACAAAAGCGGGCCTGAGCGAATTCTGTTCTCGGAAAAATTCGCCTGCCCGGTTTCCGGCTTTACGATCCCCGAAATCGAGCCCCGGCTGTTCTCGTTCAACAACCCTTACGGTGCGTGCCCGAAATGCGGCGGTCTAGGTGTCGAACAACATATCGACGCCGAACTCGTGATCCCTGACAAGGAAGCAACGCTGCGCAAGGGCGCGATCGCGCCGTGGGCGAAATCCTCTTCACCTTATTATGTGCAGACACTGCAGGCACTGGGCAAATTCTACAAATTTACCCTCGATACCAAATGGAAAGACCTGCCCAAGAAAACAAGGGACGCCATTCTGTTCGGCTCCGGCGAGGACGAGATCAAGTTCTCCTACGAGGACGGTGTGCGCTCCTACGACACCAAGAAGCCGTTCGAGGGCGTGGTCACCAATATCGAACGCCGCTTTCGCGAGACCGAAAGCGAGTGGGCGCGCGAAGAGCTAGGAAAGTATTTCAGCGACGTGCCTTGCGAAGCATGTCTCGGCCATCGGCTGAAGCCGGAGGCTCTCTGCGTTAAAATCGGTGGCAAGCATATCGGCGAGATTTCCGAGCTTTCGGTGATGCGCGCCGGCGAATGGTTCGAAACCGTTCCCAAACAACTGAACAAACAGCAAAACGAGATCGCAACACGAATTCTGAAGGAAATCCGTGATCGGCTGTCGTTTCTGCTCGACGTTGGCCTGAACTATCTGACCCTGGCGCGCGCATCCGGCACTCTGTCAGGCGGCGAAAGCCAGCGCATTCGCCTCGCATCGCAAATCGGCTCCGGCCTGACCGGTGTTCTATACGTGCTGGACGAGCCGTCGATCGGCCTGCACCAGCGTGACAACGCGCGGCTGCTCGACACGCTGCGGCGGCTGCGCGATCTCGGCAACACCGTCATTGTCGTTGAACATGACGAAGACGCCATCGAAACCGCGGACTATGTTGTGGACGTCGGCCCCGGTGCGGGCGTGAAGGGCGGCAACATTGTCGCTCAGGGCACGCCGAAGCAGGTGATGAACAACCCGAATTCAATCACGGGTAAGTATCTCACGGGCGAGTTGTTCGTGCCAATTCCAGAACGGCGGCCGCCCAACCATCGCCGCACGATCAAGGTCATCAACGCGCGCGGCAACAATCTCAAGAATGTGTCGGCCGAGATTCCGCTCGGGCTGTTTACCTGCGTCACCGGCGTGTCGGGCGGCGGAAAATCCACGCTTCTGATCGACACACTGTATAAGGCCATCGCGCGCAAGCTCAACAACGCATCGGAAGGCCCTGCCCCTCACGACCGCATCGAGGGGCTGGAACATATCGACAAGATCATCGACATCGACCAGTCGCCGATCGGCCGCACACCGCGTTCGAACCCCGCGACGTACACCGGCGCCTTCACCCCGATCCGCGAATGGTTCGCGGGCTTGCCGGAATCCAAGGCGCGCGGTTACGAACCGGGGCGATTCTCGTTCAACGTCAAGGGCGGACGCTGTGAGGCCTGTCAGGGCGATGGTCTGATCAAGATCGAAATGCACTTCCTGCCAGACGTCTACGTCACCTGCGATACCTGCAAGGGCAAGCGCTACAACCGCGAAACGCTGGACGTTCTGTTCAAGGGCAAGTCCATCGCCGATGTTCTCGACATGACCGTCGATGAAGCGGCCGATTTCTTCAAGGCTGTGCCGCGCGTGCGCGAAACCTTCAAGACGCTTCAGCGCGTCGGCCTCGGCTATATCCATGTCGGACAGCAGGCGACGACGCTCTCCGGCGGCGAGGCCCAGCGGGTCAAGCTGGCCAAGGAACTGAGCAAGCGCGCGACCGGACGAACGCTCTACATTCTGGACGAGCCCACCACGGGCTTGCATTTTCATGACGTGGCAAAACTGCTCGAAGTGCTGCATGAACTGGTTGCGCAAGGCAACAGCGTCGTGGTCATCGAGCATAATCTTGAGGTCATCAAGACTGCTGACTGGGTGATCGATCTCGGCCCGGAAGGTGGCGACGGCGGCGGCGAAATCGTCGCCTGGGGGCCGCCGGAAGATATCGTCAAGGCACCGCGCAGCTACACTGGAAAATTCCTGGCACCGGTCTTGAAGAAAGGCCGCGCCGGGAAAATCCGCGATACGGATGAGGCTGCGGAGTAAAAAGCTAGACTGACTTCGATGTCCGGCGGAGCATGAACGTGGTGATTACCTCACCCCCGTCCCCTTGCACCTCTGGCATGTGACGACCTTGTCGCCCTTCTTCAGCAAGCCCTTGCCTTCGCAGTTCTTGCACTTCTGCTTCTTCTTGATGTTGGGGCCTTTTTCGTTCGCCATGAGATGTCCTGACTAATGTATGTTGAAAAGCGCGCGATGACCGCCGTCTTCAATAGCCGGAATTCCATCACCGCGCGCCTTAATCCTAGCATAGAGGCGAGAGTATTATTAACTTCCAACATTCTGGAAACGCGAAATGACAGAGTCCGTTCGAAACAATCCGGCCAAAAAACGCTACGAACTGGAGGTCGAAGGCCATCTGGCCGCGACCTACTACGAACTCTCGAATGGCGTGATCACCTTTATCCATACCGAAGTCCCCAAAGAGCTCGGCGGCAAAGGAGTCGGATCGACCCTCATCAAGGGCGCACTCGATCAGGTCCGCGCAGCCGGGTTGAAAGTCATCCCCCAGTGCCCGTTTGTGAAAGCCTACATTGACAAGCACGCTGAGTATGCTGACCTGCTAAGGTAGATTCAGGCGGCAAACCCAACACGCAAACATCAGCCTTCGGTTCAAAACATGGTTCGCAACAACTCTGCGCTCAACCGCTACGAACTCAACGTCGATGGAGCAGTCGCGTTCGCCGAATATCGTCTTGCGCCGGGTAAGATCATCATCATGCACACCGAAACACCGCCAGCCTTGCGCGGCCGCGGCATCGCCTCAGAGCTTGTCCAGGGTGCGCTGGAGCAAATTCGCGCCGATGGGCAAAAGGTCGTCGCGGGCTGCGGCTTTGTCGTCGACTATCTGGAAAAGCATCCGGAATTTTCCGACGTGGCCGCCTGACCTTATTTCATTCTTGCCGATAAAAAAGCCCGCCATCGGCGGGCTTTTTGTTTTGTATCGCGATCAGACGATCTTGATCGACATATCCGGCAAACCTTCCAGCTTACACAGGATGACGTCTCCCTTCACGACCGGGCCGACATTCTCCGGCGTGCCGGAATAGATAATATCGCCGGCCTTCAGCTCGCAAGCTTCCGACAACTTCGAGATTTGCTCGGCAACGCTCCATATCATGTTGCTCAGATTTGAGTTCTGCTTGACCGTTCCGTTGACCGCGAGCGAGATTGCGCCCTTGGTAAAATGTCCGGTTTTGGTAACTGTGTGGATCGGTCCCAGTACCGCGGAATGATCGAAGCTCTTGCCGATCTCCCACGGTTTTTTCTGGTCGCCCATCGCACGCTGCAAATCACGGCGAGTCATATCGAGGCCAAGCGCATAGCCGTAGACACAATCGAGCGCCTTCTCCGGCGAGATGTTGGAGCCACCCGATTTGAGCGCCGCCACTAGTTCAACTTCGTAGTGGTAATTCTTGGTCAGTGACGGGTACGCATGGTCCGCAACCGTGCCGATTGCGACATTTTGAATCGCGTCCGTCGGCTTTTGAAAGAAAAACGGCGGCTCGCGTGTTGGGTCGGATCCCATCTCGCGTGAATGCGCCGCGTAGTTACGGCCAATGCAATAGATACGGCGAACCGGAAATACTTCCTTGATGCCGACGACGGGAATCGTTGCTTGAGCCACGGGAAAGACCGCCTTCAGCCCGACTTCGGCATCGGCCGTCTCACTGAATGCCGCCGCGCCGGCCAGAGCCGCCGCGCCACTGGCCAGAATGTGTCTGCGATTAAGTTCGGTCATGGTCGTTTCCCGTTCTGCGTTGTTGGTCTTTTTGGTCGTGTTCCCGCCGTTTGCTTAATCGCCACGGCAGATGATCGTTCCCGCGTGGCATTTTGTATGCCGGAGATGGCAGTTTGAACAGAGCTTGCCTCAAAGACATTTGCGGGTGCGCCGCAATGAAAAAGGCCCGCCGTAAGGCGGGCCTTTCAAACAGAAAATCCGGCCAGAGGCCGTCTGCCGATTAGTTCTTCAGGTCATCTGGCAACTTGCCGCCGTTCGCTGCGAGCTTGGTCATCACCTGCTTGTGCAGCCAGATGTTCATCTTGGCCGAATCGCCGGTGTCACCGTCGTACTTCAGCTCCTTTGCCAATTCCTTGCGGGCGCCGAGACTTGAATCGATGTCGAGAGCCTTCATGAGGTCCACGATCGACGTGCGCCATTCAAGCTTTTCGCCCTTGGCGGCAACGGCTTTGTCGAGAATCGGCGCGACATCAACCATAGGAACGCTGGCACCGCCACCCGCAGCCGATCCGGCACCGCCGGCAGGCTCTGCAGCTTCGGCCTTGGTGCCGAATATCGCGCCCATGATCTTTCCAAAAATGCTCATCTGTAAAACTCCCGATAACCCGTCGATTGACTGGTGAATCTGATTGGTGCTTCCCTTGCTTTCCGGCTGCACCGAACCGGTCGTCCTGTGAGTGTAGACGCCCGGTCACAGCTTGCCAATGCAGCACGTCAACATTGCGCTGCGGCGATTTGAGTCAAAGGCGTCAAAAAGGCGCCACAATGACTCTTATGTGACACGCCGATAACGCGACCAATGACGCCCTGGTTGAACCAAGCCGCCGTTCATTCACAGAACTTGCTGCGTCTGCTCACTCAGCGATCGCAAGCGATCGTGATGTTTTATGCAGATGTCCGTGGGAACGATCGTGATAGTCTCATCATTATTTGCGAGGTGCAGCTATCAGCAATCACATGCGTCTTGAACGCTGTGAGACAGGAGACAGTCACCATGAGCAATACCGTTTCCAGCAACATCAAGACATCCCCGCTCGCGACTGACCTTTCGAAATACGCTGTTCAAAAAATCAATCTGGCGGACCTTCAGGACGCGCTCCGTTTGGGATGGGAGGATTTCAAGGCGGTCCCCACCCACGCCATCCTGCTGGCGCTGATTTATCCCGTACTCGGAATTGTTCTTGCACGCACCGTGCTTGGCTATTCGATACTGCCGTTGCTATTTCCGCTGGCGGCGGGCTTCGCACTATTGGGCCCCTTCGCGGCACTCGGATTTTACGATCTCAGCCGCCGACGCGAACAGGGCGAAACGCCGACCGCTGCGCACGCACTCGGCGTACTGCGGTCGCCGTCGATCGGCGCCATGATTTCTTCCGGTGTTTTCCTCCTTGTTCTGTTCATGGTGTGGCTTGCGGCAGCGCAGTCCGTTTACAGTTCCACATTCGGCTATGCACCGGCATCCAGCTTTCCTGACTTCTTCCATCGTGTTCTGACGACCACGGAAGGTCAGAGACTGATCGTGATGGGATGCGGTGTGGGCTTTCTTTTCGCGCTCGTGGCACTTTGCGTCAGCGTTGTCTCATTCCCATTGATGCTCGATCGCCACGCCAGCGCCATGGATGCGATGATTACCTCGGTGCGAGCAGTCGCGCAAAACCCGATCCCGATGGCCGCGTGGGGCCTGATCGTTGCGGCGATGCTTGTTGCCGGAACGATACCGTTCTTCCTCGGCCTGACGGTGGTCATCCCCGTACTTGGTCACGCGACTTGGCATCTCTATCGAAAGGTGATCGAACCCGTCGCGATGCCTCAAGAGCCAGCGCCACAACCGAGAGCACGGCGCTATGCGGCGGATTTCCCGGTTAATCTGTTCTCGTGGTGGAACCGCAAAGACAGCTAACGCTGTGCAGATCCAATCAGCAAGGCTTCGGCATGTTGCCTGAAGCGCCGCAGTTTGGCATGGATGCGTGCTTCAACGCGCGCATCCAGAAATTTTCATGTTCGACGCAGTGGTTTTTTCAGGCGGGGGTAACCGCT
>CALRLJ020000231.1:0-6209 GCA_943368635.1 Sediminibacterium ginsengisoli
ACGAGCTTGTCGGCTCCGCCCAGCACACGCTCCATGGTTTCGAGATAGATGCGCTGGCGGGTGCCGGCAGGCGCCTTCTTGTATTCGTCATAGACCTTCAGGAAGCGTGCGCTCTGGCCCTTGGCTTCGGCTACGGCCTGCTCCTTGTAGCCTTCGGCCACTTGCAGAATCTGCGCGGCGCGGCCGCGCGCGTCGGGAACGACGCGGTTGGCATAGGTCTGGGCTTCGTTCTGCAATCGCTCAAGATCGGCGCGAGCCGCCTGAACGTCACGGAACGAGTCGATCACCTGTGACGGCGGATCGACCTTCTGCATCTGCACCTGCTGAATCAGGATGCCGGCACCGTAGCTGTCGAGCACCTTCTGCATCAGCTCGAGCACTGCGGCTTCGGTTGTGGTTCGCGCGCCGGTCAGGATCGGCTGAATGTTCGAGCGGCCGATCACGTCACGCATCGCGCTTTCGGCGACCGCTTTCACGGTGCCTTCCGGATTCTGAATGTTGAACAGGAAGTTGCCGACGCCGTCGGGCTTGATACGCCACAGCACGGTGAAATCCACGTCGACGATGTTTTCGTCGCCGGTCAGCATCAGGCTTTCCTCGGGCACGTCGCGAATGGTGGTGCCACCGCCGCGGCGCGAGTCATCGACCACGCGCATGCCGATGCTGAGTGTGGACACACGCAGCGCCTTCGGCAGCAACACGGTTTCGATCGGATAAGGCAGATGGTAGTTCAGGCCCGGCTGAACGGTGCGCACATGCTTGCCGAAGCGCAGCACGACACCCAGTTCTTCGGACTGCACACGGAAGAAGCCCGACAATCCCCAGATCGCCAATGCCGCGACCAGCACCAATGCGATGCCCATGCCGCTGAAGTTTCCTCCCGGCAGCATCGTCTGGAGCTTGTCCTGTCCGCGGCGCAGAAGATCTTCGAGATCCGGCGGCTTCGGTCCGGGCGATTGCGGTCCGGAACCCCAGGGGCCTTTCGGACCGGAGCCCCAGGGGCCTCCGCCTTGATTCTTCCACGGCATCGTCAATCTCCTCCGCGCAGAAGCTCGCGCTCTGCAAACTCTTGGGGCCTTATAGGGGACGCACCCGATCCTTACAACGCAGGACACCGGCTCCGAAGAGCTATGATGCAGGGTAAATTTGTCAATGCAAACATCGCCATTTGCGGTTAATGGCGTGATCTGCGGCACTATGCGACACCGGCGCTAACGACGCCTTCGATACGTGACGTAGGAAAAGTCGGCCGTATCGCCGTCGGCTTTGGCATGGCGCGCGCGCGCGGTTTCTTCCCATTCTAAAGGGTCAACCGGCGTCAGGAATGTATCGCCATCCGGCTTGTCGTGGACTTCGGTGATTTCCAGCCGGTCGGCCTTCTTCATCCATTGCGTAAAAATCTCGGCGCCGCCGATCACCATGATCTCAGTGACGAAACGCCGCAGCGCATCGCCGCGTGCGATGTCGTGCGCAGCATCGAGCGACGTCGCAACGACGATCCCCGGCGCCCGAAAAGCCTTGTCACGCGTCACGACGATATTGGTGCGCCCCGGCAGCGGACGGTCGATCGAAGCGAATGTCTTGCGGCCCATGATGACCGGCTTGCCGATGGTGATTTGCTTTAAGCGCTGCAAATCCGCTTTGATACGCCAAGGCATCCAGTTATCGCGACCGATCACACCATTCTCGGCCACGGCGACAACAAACACGATCTCGGGAGACGCTGCCTCAAATGCGCGCGCGGTCACACTGCGACCTCGGCCTTGATGTGCGGATGCGGATCGTAATTCTCGAGCGTGAAGTCCTCGAACCGGAACGAGAAGATGTCCTTCACGTCGGGATTGATCTTCATGGTCGGCAGCGGACGCGTCGGGCGCGTGAGTTGCAGCCGCGCCTGATCGAGATGGTTCGAATAAAGATGCGCATCGCCGAGCGAATGCACGAAATCGCCGGGCTTCAGTCCGGTGACCTGCGCCACCATCATCGTCAGCAGCGCATAGGACGCGATGTTGAAAGGCACGCCGAGGAACACGTCGGCCGAGCGCTGATAGAGCTGGCAGGACAACTTGCCCTTCGCGACGTAAAACTGAAACAGGCAATGGCACGGCGGCAGCGCCATTTTGTCGACTTCGGCCGGATTCCAGGCGCTCACGATCAGGCGGCGCGAGTCCGGATTCTTTTTGATCATCTCGATCAGGTTGGAAATCTGATCGATTGTGCCCCCGTCCTGCGCGGGCCACGAGCGCCACTGCGATCCGTAGACCGGGCCGAGATTGCCGTTCTCGTCGGCCCACTCGTCCCAGATCCGGACGCCATTGTCGTTCAGATATTTGATGTTGGTGTCGCCCGCCAGAAACCACAGCAGTTCGTGGACGATCGATTTCAGGTGGAGTTTCTTGGTGGTCAGCATCGGGAAACCCGACGCCAGATTGAACCGCATCTGATGACCGAACACAGACAGCGTTCCCGTGCCGGTGCGGTCGGTCTTTTCCGCGCCGTCGCTGAGAATGCGCTCAAGCAGATCGTGATACTGGTTCATGGGTCTATCTAGCCTGCCGCGCGCCGCGATTCGATTTCGGCGAAGCAATTATACCCTGAAAAGTGTGCCCCGGAGGGGACAAAGACAAGGGGCGGAACTTGCGTCCCACCCCTGCCAAATCACAGTTATTCCAGCAGAATCTCAGTTGGAGAGAGGTTTCAAAACCCCCGACCACTTGGTGATTTCGCTATCGACCAAATTCTTTAGCGACTCCGGCGTGCGCTGGGCGGGGGTCGGAATAACACTACCCAGCTCGAGCAGGCGCTTGCGGACGCCCTCGTCGTCGAGCGCCTTGCTGATCGCCGCATTCAGCTTGGCAACGATCGGTGCAGGCGTGCCCTTCGGTGCAAAAATCGCGTTCCATGCCTGAGCCTGGAATTCCGGAAGGCCGGCCTCGGCGGTTGTCGGCACGTCGGGCAGCGACGGGTTCCGCTCCGGCGTCGCCACCGCATAGGCCTTGATGGTGCCGCCCTTGACCTGTGGCACGGCGTTGACGATCTGGTCGCACATGTAGTCGACCTGCCCCCCGACCAGCGCGTTCATGGCCGGTCCAGTGCCGTTGAACGGAACGCCCGTGGGATTGATCTTGAGAATCGAATTCAGAAGCTGGCACGAGGAGTAAGACACCGAACCGACCCCGGCGTGAGCGGCGTTGAGCTTGTCGGTGTTGGTTTTGACATAAGCAACGAATTCCTTGAGATCCTTCGGCGGGAAATCCTTGCGCGCGAGAATCAGGATCGGCGTGCCAGCCAGCATTCCCACCGGCTCGAAATCCTTGGACGGATGATAGGCGAGCTTCGGATACAGCGGCACGGCAGCAGCATGCGTGCCCATGTGCCCTGTGATGAGAGTGTAACCATCCGGCGCGGCTTTTGAGGCGCGCGTCGAGGCCGTGGTGCCGCCGGCACCGACAACGTTTTCGATGATGATTGACTGGCCGAGCGTCTGCTGCATGTGACCTGTCACAATACGCGCGATAACATCAGTCGGGCCGCCAGCTGCGAATGGCACGATCATCGTGATGCTGCGCGCCGGATAATCCTGTGCCTGAGCTGGCACAACCATCGTACCTGTTACGGCAAGGGTCGCGATCCCGCAGGACGTCAGCATAAGCTTGAGCAAATTCATAATGGTCTCCAGACATAAAATCTTGCAATAACAAACGGGCAATCACCGTTCAGCCGTGTCAACATGACCGCGACGGGCAAGTCCACTGGGATTGCTCCAAATTCAACCAAGGACAGCGCGGCGCAACGCCGCACATATCCATCGGCAATTTTCGACAGCCCGGTTCCGTGTTGGAAATCGTTGTCTAGCTCTCGGACTCCACAAAAACTTCGTCGCGCTTCCTGCGCAGCGCAGGCAGCAGCGCGAGGATCAGGAGAAACGCCGCGATCGCCATCAAGCTGGCGGAGAGCGGACGGGTCACGAAGACAGACCAGTCGCCACGCGAGATCAACAACGCGCGTCGCAGATTTTCTTCCATCAATGGCCCAAGCACCATGCCAAGCAGCAACGGCGCCGGCTCGAAATCGTGTTTTACCAGCCAGTAGCCGACGAGCCCGAAAGCGGCTGTCAGCACGACGTCCGTAGGCGCGTTGTTGACCGAATAGATGCCGATGGCGCAGAAAATCACGATGCAGGGGAACAAGAGTCGATAAGGCACCCGCAGCAGCCGCACCCAGATGCCGACCAGCGGCAGGTTGATGACCAGCAGCATCAGGTTGCCGATCCACATTGAGGCGATCATGCCCCAGACAAGTTCGGGCTGTTTCTGCATCACCTGCGGGCCGGGCACGATGCCATGAATGGTCATCGCACCGACCATCAGCGCCATCACCGCGTTAGGCGGAATGCCAAGCGTCAGCAGCGGAATGAACGAGGTCTGCGCCGCGGCGTTGTTGGCGCTTTCAGGTGCCGCAACACCTTCGATGGCGCCGCGCCCGAAGCGTTCGGGGTGCTTCGAGATCTTCTTCTCGAACGTATAGGCCGCGAATGACGCAATGACGGCGCCGCCGCCCGGCAGGATGCCGAGGATCGAACCGAGGATCGTGCCGCGGGCAATAGCCGGGGCGGAGTCCCTGATATCCTTCTTCGTCGGCATCAGGCCGGAAATTTTCTGCTGGACCAGTTCGCGGTCCATCGCCGCGCCATGATCGAGATTGCGGATGATCTCCGCGAATCCGAACAGACCCATCGCCACGGTCGCGAAGCCGAGTCCGTCAGCGAGTTCCGGGATGTTAAATGACATACGCGACGCGCCGGTCTCGATGTCGGAGCCGACCATCGACAGCAGCACACCGAAGGCAATCATCGCGAGAGCCTTGAGCACCGATCCCTTCGCCAGAACCACCGCGAAAATCAGGCCCAGCACCATGAGAGAGAAATATTCGGCGGGGCCGAAGGCAAGCGCGAGTTTCGTCAGCGGCGCGCCGAGCAGCGCGATCAGAACGGTAGCGACGCAGCCGGCGAAGAACGAGCCGATGGCTGCAATCGCCAGCGCCGGGCCGGCGCGGCCCTGCTTGGCCATCTGGAATCCATCGAGCGCCGTAACCACTGAACCCGCTTCGCCGGGAATATTGACCAGGATCGACGTGGTCGAGCCGCCATACTGCGCGCCGTAATAAATGCCGGCGAGCATGATCAGCGCGCCGACGGGCGGCAGTCCGAAGGTGATTGGCAGCAGCATCGCCACCGTCGCGATGGTGCCAATACCGGGCAGCACGCCGACCAGCGTGCCGACCAGCGCGCCGACCAGACAGAGACCGAGATTGATGGGCGAGAACGCGACGCTAAAGCCGAGCGCAAGATTCGAGAAAATATCCATGACGCCCTCAGCGCAAAATGCGTGGGAACAGCTCGAGCGGCAGCCCAAGCGCATAAGGGAACAGCAACGCGCATCCGAGCGTCAGGCAAATCCCGACGATGATGGCCTCTTTCCACTTCGTCTCCTCACTTCCCATCACTGCGATCATGAAGCTCACGAAAGCAGAGACGATCAAGCCGAGCGGACGAATGGTTGCCGCGAAAGACAGAATCGACAATGTCACGAAAAAGGGCCCGCGAATGCCGTAACGCTGCAACTGCGGCCCCTCGACGAGAAACCCTGTGAGGGAAACACCTGCGCCGAGGGCGAGAAGGAGATACGCGAACATGCGCGGCGCTGTTCCGGGGCCGAAGGAAAACCCCTTCATGCCCGCGAGATCGCTCGATGCCCACAGAGCGAACAGCGCGATTCCCATCAGCACCAGTCCGCCGTAAAAATCCTGTGGCCCCTTGATAAACCCCTGCGCGGATTTTTCCGCAGCGCTATCCGGCGCTTCACCCATCATATCCCCCTTAGAATCACGGGCTTCGGCCCGGTCTGCTCTTGTTACGCCGGAGAGTAACCCGGCACCCTTTGCTTATCTATTTTCATCAGACGACGCCAGCGAAACCGAGGATGCCGCCCACAACCAGCATCCAGAGCGGGTTGAGCCGCGTTGTCAACGCAAGTGCCGCCGCTCCAATCGTGAGCGCCGCCGCGATCAAGGTGCGATCGGCCGTCAGCGCCAAAATGAAACCGCTGGCGCACATCAGCCCGATGGAGATCGGAACCAGTGCGGCCTGAAGGATCGCCGGCCAGATCGAGTGCGTTGAACGCGCCCACATGTTGCTGACGCAGTAGGCA
>CALRLJ020000232.1:0-6184 GCA_943368635.1 Sediminibacterium ginsengisoli
CCCGATGATGTAGATGAGAAGTAATCGTAGTCGGAGAAAATGGCTCCCGGTGGCACGGAGTCATCGACCTGAACCAGCAGGCAAGAGTCGCAGACGCGCGCTATCAGCGGATAGCTTTGTTCATCGGCCAGTTCGTCTGGCAGCAGATTGCGATTGGCAAGTGGTGTCTTGCCAAGGTCGGCGAAGAGATGTTTCAGCTCTGCGCGGCAAAAACGGCAGGTGACTATTTTTTTTGAGCTGTTCGACATTATGAAAACAGATGACGCTCGACCGATTTTCGGGTCAAGGCTCCCATATCGTTCCCCTTCATGAAAGCGAGATACCATTCAGCGGTTTCTTTGACCGCGGTGCTGCTGTCGAATTTATCCCGCCATCCGAGCACGTCGTGCGCGCGCCCTGCGTCCAGCGTGAGCTCCTGTACTTCAACAGGATCGTCCGTGGTATTGCGCAGCGTGTTGCTCTTGGTGTCCGTCCCCAATGCCGCTTGCATGGCTTCGACCAGCCGGATGACGGGAACCTGTTCCGGTGTCGCCGGTGCAAAGTTCAGCGCGCGAGGAGTATCTTTTCGCGTGGCCAGCGCTTCCACATACGCGAGATAGCCGCAGACACAGTCCAGGACATGATGCCACGGCCGCGTTGCATTCGGATTGCGAATGACGAGTGGTGTGCCAGAGGCCATGGCGCGATAAATATCCGGCACAAGCCGGTCTTCGGAAAAATCTCCACCGCCAATGACGTTTCCACTGCGCGCGGTGGCGACGGGAATACCCCGCGGATCGAAGAAGGTTTGTGCATAGCAGGACGCGATGATTTCGGCCGCCGCCTTGGACGACGAATAGGGATCATGCGCGCCGAGCGGATCGCTTTCCTGGAAAGGCCGCCCCAGCGAATTTCCATAAACCTTATCGGTGGTGACAATCAGCACGGCTTCCAGATTAATCGCGGAGCGCAGCGCCTCCAGCAGGTACGCTGTGCCCATGATGTTGGTGTCAAAGGTTGGCAGCGGCTCCTTCACCGAGCGGCGGACCAAAGGTTGGGCCGCCATGTGGATGACAATCTGCGGAGCCGAATTTCGCACAACATAATTGACTGCTTCGGCATTCCGGATGTCGGTATTTCCGCCGGAGGTTGCTCCGGCAAGGCCTGTCAGATCGTGGAGGTTGGGTCGTGTGTCAGGCGGGAGAGCGAGGCCCTCGACATGGGCTCCGAGAGATTTGAGACAGAGGGTTAGCCAGCTGCCCTTGAAGCCGGTATGGCCCGTTACAAGCACCCGGCGTCCTTGCCAGAACGCGCGGTCGGCCGTCCACGTCCTCATGCCCAGACTTTCCATGGCGCATGGTTATCCCGCCAGTATTCTTCGAGGGCCATTTTGTCACGCAGCGTATCCATCGGCTGCCAATACCCGTGATGCTTGAAAGCGCGAAGTTCGTCGTCCTTTGCAAGACTTTCGAGCGGTCCTGTCTCCCACGATGTATCGTCACCTTCGATGCGATCGAGGACCGACGGTTGAAGTACAAAAAAACCGCCATTGATGAATGCATTGTCGCCAGGGGGCTTTTCGCTGAAGCGCCGGACGCGCGTTCCATCCAGATCAAGCGCGCCGTAGCGGCCGGGCGGCACGACCGCCGTCAGCGTCGCGGCCCGGCCATGGGAGCGATGGAATGCGATGAGCGCGCCGATATCGATGTCGGCAACGCCGTCGCCGTACGTCATGCAGAAAGGTTCTGATGGGTCGAGGAAGTGGGCGATGCGCTTCAATCGTCCGCCGGTCAGCGTCCGCTCGCCCGTGTCAACGAGCGTGACGGTCCAAGGCTCGGCGGAATTCGCGAGATAGGTAATCTTGTTGTTGCGCGCGTCGATGGTGACGTCGGAGTTGTGAAGTACATAATTGGCGAAGTATTCCTTGATCATATAGCCCTTGTAGCCGAGGCCGATGATGAAGTCGGTCACGCCATGATGGGCATAGATTTTCATGATGTGCCAAAGGATCGGGCGTCCGCCAATCTCGACCATTGGCTTCGGACGCGTCTGTGTTTCTTCAGCAATCCGAGTGCCATATCCGCCGGCAAGTATGAAAGCTTTCATTGTATCCACGCTGGTTCCTATGCTATCCGTTTAGTCCAGTCGGACGTTTCCGCGCAAGGCTGATCGGCCGGCGGGAACAGGAAAGCACGAGCCGGATGATGACTCCGAACTTGGCTTAGGCAAGCCGTCAACGGATTCCCGCTAAATATGTCAAGACGCACGCTCGTCACGGGCGCATCCGGATTTATAGGCAGGCATGTCCTCCAGCCGCTTATCGAGGCGGGCGCGGAGGTTCATGCCGTTTGCCGGAAGCGTCCAGAGGACGATGCTGCGCTCATTCAATGGCACAGTGTGGACTTGCTGGATCAAAATGCGCGGCGAGCGATGATTCAGTCCGTTCGACCGCAGGTCGTTCTTCATCTTGCCTGGGAAGCGCGTCACGATATTTTCTGGACCGCTCCGTCAAATCTCGACTGGGTGGGCGCGAGTCTCGATATTCTTTGCCGAAGCGCAGATGCGGGTGCCGATCGATTTGTTGGCGTCGGGAGTTGCGCTGAATATTCCGGCGACGCGGTTGTTTGTTCCGAGGCATCGACGCCATTGTCGCCCGTCACGCTCTACGGAAATGCCAAGGACGCATGTCGGCGTGTCGCGGAAGAGTTTACAGCTTCACGAGATCTGTCGTTTGCTTGGGCGAGGCTTTTTCTTCTTTATGGCGCCGGGGAGTCATCGGGGCGGCTGGTGCCATCGATCGCACGTCGGCTGATGGCCGGACAGCCAGCGCCAATGAGTTCCGGTCGCGCCATTCGGGATTATATGGATGTGCGTGATGCCGGCGCGGCCTTGGCTGCACTGGCTCTTTCCGGCGTGACCGGGCCAATCAATATCGCTTCGGGTCATTCATACAGCGTGCGCGAAGTTGCAGAGAAAATTGCGCGCCTTGCTGGAAATTCCGAACTGCTTCAGGTCGGCGCGCTTCCGGACAGAGATGAGCCGGCGCGTCTGGCTGCGGATATTTCGCGGTTGACTGAAGAGGTGGGCTATCGCGACATACGCTCGCTGGACACTGGCCTGGCTCAGGCCATCGCTCATCTGCGCGCTTGTGTCGGCGGCACGAACTCAAAGATGAATCCATGACCTGTCCATTGTGTTCGTCCAAAAATAACACGATTTTCGATCGCCGGAATTCCGTTCCGGTCCATCAGAATGGCCGTTGCACAACACGGCAGGAAGCCCTTGCGACGCCGGCGGGCCGGCTTGAGATGACCGGTTGTCTTGAGTGCGGCTTTGCCTGGAATGCGGCCTTCGACCCGGATCTCCTTGTCTATGACGGCAGCTACGAGAACGATCAGACATACTCTAGCCAGTTCTACGAGCATGTTGCCGATATGGCTCGGCGCGTTGCCGCGCGGCTTGATGGCATGTCGTCTCCGCGAATTGTCGAGGTCGGATGCGGGCAGGGCACATTTTTTGAGATCATGGCGGATACGTTAGGCCGGCTGCCTGGTCCGGCGTCAGGTTTCGATCCCGCGTGGCGTGGCGCAGATGGCGATGGGCCTGCGGGCGCATCTCTGTTTCGTAATTTCTACGATGTTGGCACGGCTGCACTCGCAGGCGGACCGCCTGAGGCAATAATCAGCCGCCACACGATCGAGCACGTTTCTGCTCCAATGGCGTTTCTGGCAAGCATTCGGAATGCTGCCGGAGAAAACCCGGCCGTTCGGCTGTTTATCGAAACGCCCTGCCTGAACTGGATACTTGCCAACGGACAAATTCAGGATTTGTTTTACGAGCATTGTTCGCTGTTCAGCGCTGCCAATCTGGCTGACGCGATAAAGCGCAGCGGATTTGGTAACACGCGCGTCAGTCATGTATTCGGCGGTCAGTATCTCTGGGCCGAATCCGGATATCCCGACGATAAGTCTGTTGCTTTGCAAATTCCCGATTTTGACAAATGGCAATCGCAGAAGCTGTCATATGTCGAACATTGGCAGCGAGTTCTTAACGAAGCAGCGAGACGCGGACCCGTTTTCCTGTGGGGTGGTGGCTCCAAAGGCGTGACGTTCTCGCTGCTGATCGATCCCGAGGGGGAGGCGCTTGCCGGTGTTGTGGACATCAATCCCAAGAAGCAAGGGTGCTTTCTCCCGCTGACGGGCATCCCGGTCATTTCCCCCGAGCGACTGCCTGTTTCTGGCGCTACAATCATCGTGATGAACCCGGTGTACCAATCGGAGATTGAATCGCAGGCGCGCTCGATGGGATCTAATTTCTCGTTTCTTTCGCTTACGGATCCGTCTTGAGTATCGATCGCAACGATACCGGAAATATCCGTGTTTCTGTCGGCGTGCCCATTCGCAATGGAGCGCTTCGGATAGGCGATGCGCTTGACTCGATTCTCAATCAGAGCATGCGCGATATCGAAATTATCATTTCGGATAACGCTTCTACCGATGCGACTGAAGAGGTGTGTCGTGCGTACGTTGCGCGAGACTCCCGGATTACCTACTACCGTCAGCCGGCGCTAATCCCTGTCGGCGAGAATTTCATGTTCGTGCTCGCGAAGGCGAAGGCCCCATATTTCATGTGGGCAGCGCATGACGATCTTCGTGCCCCCGATTTTATCGAGAATCTGCTGGCCAGTCTTGAGTCGGATGACGCCGCCGTGCTGGCGTTCGGCGATGTTCTCGAATCAACGCAATCGGGCGATCGTCGGCCGCCGCTGGTGCTCCCCGAAAAGGGAGCGTCTCGGGCTAAAAGATTACAAGCCCTTATGCTCAGTCAGTTGCATCATATTTATGGTCTCTGGAAAATCCGAGAGTTGCGCAAGCTGGAATGGATCGCCAACGACTGGTGGCCGGACCTTCCGTTGATGATGGCTGCCTGCATGCTCGGCGACTTTCTGCGCGTGCCAAATGCTGAATTCAGATACCTGGTTAAGGGCAGTGGCCGTTACTTCGACGTCCCGCATCGGCGGGGAATAGCGGGAAGCTGGATGAATTTCCGCATTCGGGCGAGGCGAGCTTGGCATATGGCGCGTGCGCCGTTTATTGCTACTTATTCAGTGGGCAGAATCGCGGGTCCGTTTCTGGGGCTTTTTGCCGGTGTCCTGGTGTCTGGTAAAGTTTTTTACTTCGCAGCGGGCTATTTCTGGCACTGGCTGAGAGTACGATTGGGTGTGTTGCCACAGCCCTCTCGCTGAAGCGCCTTTTGAGCGGCAGGAGAATGAATGCTTAGATACGCGCCGGTGTCGGTCCTATGAGCGCACGCTTTGTGTTCGGTTCGTCGATGTCGTACCTGACGGTTACGATCGCGACGACGGCAACGAGCTTGCTGCTCGTATCGATTATGACCCGCGCTCTCAGCCGAGCCGACTACGGGATTATTCTGCTGATCGCCAATGGATCTGCGATCGTCAATATTCTGTTTGGTTTTAGTCTGGCTTACGCGTTGCCGACGCTATTCAGCGAGACCGAAACGGAAGGCAGTCGCCGCTCGCTTTATACGACAATTCTGGTTTCGGCCGCCGCAGCGCTTTTCATTCCCTATGCCCTCATCGCGATTTTCGCACGGGAAGTCTCGCTGTTCTTCGCTCACACTGCCGACTACAATCTCGCGATCACGCTAGGCGCGCTATGGTCATTCTTGAATGCCTGCATGCTCTGTCTGGTGCTTGTCGCGCGGCTAAATGAGCGCCATTTGCTTTATCTTGCAGTTCAGCTTCCGGCGCTGGCGCTGCAAACGGCGCTCATCGTATATCTTGTGAAGCTTGTTCCGTCGGGTTTGACAGGGTTTTACATCGCGACGATTGCGGCGGCGGCGTTCGCGGTGGCGCTGTATTCTTTTGCGCTTCGCTACTGGATAACCGGCTCTTTCGATTCCAGGCAATTGGGGGCGGCGGTGCGCGTGGGAACGCAGATGTTGCCATGGCAGGTCGCTACGATCCTTATCACCAATTCCGCCGCGTTCTTTCTCGCGCGGGGAGGGCATTTGGACGAGGCAGGATTGCTTTCAATCGCCATGGGGGCCGCCGGTCTGTTGTCGGCAATCTCAAACAGTGTTGAAAGCGTCTGGACGCCGTTTGTGCTGAAGCGCAAGGATCAAACGGATCTTGTCGGTATACAGTTGCGGATTTTTTCATTGTTCTCGTCAGGCCTTTTGA
>CALRLJ020000233.1:0-6150 GCA_943368635.1 Sediminibacterium ginsengisoli
GCCCTGGCCGAACTCCATGTAGGTGATTTCCTGCGTGGAGGGCGAGAACCGCGGCGTCAGCACGAGATCGGCGCCGCGCGTGAGATAGCGGACGTTGGCGCCGTCCTGATCCATCATCGCAAGTCGCTTGACGCGGCGCTCCTTGGGGCCGGTTTCGTCGACGAACACCACACGGCTGTCGAAATAGCCTTTTTCGCCGGTGAGGCGCTCATAGATTTGATCCGAAATAATATGCGCGATGCGGCGCCATGATTCCGGCGACGTGAAGTACTGCTGGCCGGTGAGTTGCTGCGCTTGCGGCACGTCCCACAGCCGAAACTCCGCCTTGAGGCGGCCGTCGCCTTGCCGCGTGGCACGGCCAGTGACAAGCGCCTGAGCATTGATGCTGCGCCAGCTCTGGAATTGCGGCGGCAGGTCGATATTGGAAATGCGTTCGATGAACGCGGCCTGATCGATCGGTGCGAACAGCCCGCTGCGCTTTAAGTTGTTGGTGATGACCTGCGCGATTCCGGCGGCGACCTCGCCGTCGCCCTGCGCGCCGGGAACGAAATTCGGGATCGCGATCGGGATCGGCTGGAAGTTTCCTTCGGTGACCGTGACGCGCGCCTGCGCCAGCGCCTTGCTGACCGGAGTCGCCAGCAACAATCCGGCCGATGCGGCCCCCGTCACCATCTGGCGGCGGGTCAGTTTCAAATCGGTCGTCGCGATCATCTTTGACTTGGCCTGCAACTCGTCCGGGCGCTGGTTCTTAAAGTCTCGCATGCTATCCAAACTTCATTCTGGCGCTGCCGCCGTTTTGATTTGAGATGACCTGCTCCGAAAACCGCTTCCGCTTCTCGGGGTCATTTCTTCAATTCTGGTCACGAAAATTTTTCGGTAAATGCCGGCTCGAAGAATTTCCACTCGTCGAAATAGGCGGCAGGCAGGTTGTACGGCTGGCACTCGATGATCGCGCGCTGCGCGCTCTCCTGATAGACGCGGAAATAAGGACTGGACCCGCCTGGCAACGGCACCGGCATGGTTTCCAGCGTGCCATCGCGCTTCAGCTTGATGGTGAAAACCGCTTCGACCTTCTGCGCTTCGACGCCACCGTAAGGCTTCTTCCAGCATCGCTCCACCTGCTGGCGGAACATCGCGCCCCAGGTTGCGGAGTTGTCGGCGGCCCTGCCCTTGGCGGTGCCGAGGGCTGCCTGCGAATTCAGTGCGGCGCCTGTGATGGATTCGCGCGACGGATCGCGCTTGTCGAGCAAGGCTGCGATCTTCGACTGATCGAACGTGCGCTCGGCCTTGTGCTTTTGCGGCTGGGGCGGCGCAGCCTTCACCTGCTGCGGCTTCGGAGGTTTCTTGGCCTCTTCCTTCTTCAGCGCTTCGGCGATCGGATCGACCTTTGCAAGATCCGGCTTCTTCTCAGCTTGCTTCTGCTCTTCCTTCGGCTTGTTCTCGACCACCGGCTTCGGCGGATCGGGCTTTTTCTCGACCGGCTTTTCTTCGGGCTTCGGCGTCGGCGGAGGTGCTGCTTCGGTGACGACCGGCGGCTTCTTGTCGTCGATCTTGCCAACCGCATCCTCGACCGGAGGCTTGGGTTCGGCAACCTTCTCCACCAGCGGCTTCGGATTTTCCTTCTTGCCGGTCTTCATTCCCTGCGTCGCCTTGGCGAACTGCTCGGCGGACACGATGTCGACCGGCACGGAATCTTCCGGCATCGACTCGAAAGCTTTGGTCGAGAACGAGACCATGCCCCAGCCGATCACCAGGGCATGCAATGCGACAGACGCTGCAACGGTCTTGTCGATCTTCACGTCAGTTTCCCTGCTCGACCTCGGTCACCAGAGCCACACGCTTGAAGCCTGCTGCGGACAGGCGTCCCATCACGCGCATCACCGTACCGTAATCCACCTTTGTGTCGCCGCGAACAAAGATCCGCTCATCCAGGCCGCCGCGCGCCTGGGTAATTGCCGTCAGTTTCGGCACCAGTTCGTCCATCGGAATCTCGGTGTTGTTGAGAAACACCTTTCCGGTGAGTTGCACCGAGAGCGTCAACGGCTCCTTGTCCTGATCGAGGCTCTTGGCCGCCGTCTGCGGCAGATCGAGCGGCACGCCAACCGTCAGCAGCGGCGCCGACACCATGAAGATGATGAGCAGCACCAGCATCACGTCCACCATGGGCGTGACGTTGATCTCGGCCATGACGTTGGCGCGGCGATAATGCCGCCGCCCGCCGCCTGACGATCCGCCACCCATGTTCATGCCCATATCGGGTATCCCAATCCGCCGTCGAAACCGTTCACGCGCGCTCGTCGATCTGGCGCGACAGGATCGCCGAGAACTCATCGGCGAAACCCTCAAGCCGCTGGGCCTGCCGGTTCACCTCCGAGGTGAACTTATTGTAGAAAATTGTCGCCGGAATTGCGGCAATCAGGCCGATTGCAGTGGCGAACAGCGCCTCGGCGATGCCGGGGGCGACCACAGCCAGCGAGGTGTTTTTCGACGCGGCGATGGACTGGAAGCTCGACATGATGCCCCAGACGGTGCCGAACAGGCCGACGAACGGGCTGGCCGAACCGACGGTCGCCAGAACCAGCAATCTGCGGTCGAGCCGCTCGATTTCGCGGGCAATCGACACGCTCATCACCTTGTCGATGCGCATCTGCAGTCCGGCGAACGAGCGCGACTGGCTTTCGAACGAACGCTTCCACTCGCGCATCGCGGCCACGAACAAGGCAGCCATCGATTGCGTCGGCTTGGCGGCCAGCGCGCGATACAATTCGTCGATGGATTGTCCCGACCAGAATGCCTGCTCAAAACGGTCCATGGCCTTCTTGGTGCGCGCGTAAAGCAGCATTTTGTCGATTGCGATGGCCCACACCCACACCGAACAGGCCAGCAACCCGAGCATGATCGTTTTGACAACGAAATGCGCATGCCAGAACAGCGAGATCAGCGACACGTCAGCGGAGGCCAACGGCAAGGCTGACTGCGCTACGTCTGCTGGATTCATGATCGGTATCCTCTCAAGGCGATTGTCCTCTGTTCACGCGGCTTGCGGCGGCTGGTTCCGGTCGCCGCCAAACGACGACCGCGGCAGCGAAAACGCCTACGCCGCCGATCGCCCCGTTCCGGTCTCGTGTTGCGTGGGATGGCCTGTCCCGAGGCCGGATCCTGAATCCCCTGCTAACGTGTCAAAACGAGGGCTGTCGGCATCGGTTTAGCCCATATAACCAAACGCTAATCATGGTTAAGGCGGAGTTACCGCAGGCCGTTCAGGACCTTAAAATGGCCTTGGCGACAGCCGGATGACCGGCCCGGCAGCCGGTTCCCGAGGGCAGATCAAGGCGC
Source organism: Sediminibacterium ginsengisoli (assembly GCA_943368635.1). Classification (GTDB taxonomy): domain Bacteria; phylum Pseudomonadota; class Alphaproteobacteria; order Rhizobiales; family Xanthobacteraceae; genus Afipia. The sequence goes on from CALRLJ020000233.1 coordinate 3,337, forward strand.
CGGGGTGAGCCTGTTCCGCAAGCGGCGGACCAGCGGCTTGAGCAGTTGCGGCGACAGGTAAATCGGGAACTGGGCCAGCGCGAAATACAGCCAGGTGAGGCCCGGCAGCACCCCATCGGTCCCGGCCAGCATCAGTCCCATATTGCGCTGGGACGCCATCAGCGCGAGCGCAAGCGCCCGCTCCTTCCCGGCCTTGCGGAACACCAGCATGGTCGCGCCCAGCAGCACGGCGAAGATCGCGAAGGCCGCTACGGTGAGACACAGCACACGCACGGGTTCGGCCCAGAAACTCGCCGCCACTGTTCCCATCACCGCGCTGACGAACACCAGCAGCACCAGAATGTTGAAGCCGTCGATCAGCTGCTTGTGGCGGACGATCGCAGCCTCGCCGACCAGACGCCGGATCGCAGCCGCAACCAGGATCGCACCTGCCAGGATCGCAAACAGCTTCAATCCCAGTGTCAGCGGCGACAGTGACAGCGCACCGCCGAAAAACAGCCAGGCAAACAGCGGCGCACTGAGCGGCACCAGCGCCGTGCTCGTGACCAGCGTGATGAGGACAAGCGTCGAGTCCAATCCCATCAGTGCCACCAGCGCGGGAGACGCCATCATCGGCGACGCCACCGCCTGAAGCATCAGACCGAGAAACAGATCGGGAGAGGATTTATCGAACCCGCTCGCAAGTCCGCCGAGACCGAACAGCAGCGGGACAGCGATGGTGCTCCAGAGCGTCGCCCAGATCACCAGCGCGGGTTTCGCGAGGTATCCGCGCATCGCCGCGACATCGACCCGCATGAACGAGATCACCAGCAGAACGAACACAGCTTCGGTGACGTAAGGCTTGAGCACCGCGCCGACCGGCGGGATCGCGATGCCGATGAACACCAACGCCGCGATGGCGCGCGTGCCCTGACGGCCGAGCCAGGCCAGCGCCGTCACCGGCAGGGCAAGCGACCGCTGCATGAGTACAGACATGATGACTCCGAAGGAGCAGCCCAACGCGAAGGGCGCGAATGAAGGACAATCTCAGGCGGATTGGAAGGCGCGGCCCGCACATTCGCGCGGCTCTGCGCTCAACGGACGATGTCAGATCGCCACTCTATAAGAGCACCATGTGCCGTTGCATGAGATGGATCGCCACCAGCGGCGGCGAATGGATGTCACACGCTTGATCATCCCTGAAACATAGGCGCTGTCTGGCTCAACTGGCAACCGGAAAGGCCCATCCGGAATCGAAGGGCCGGTCTGCGCAGGTTACTCTGCATCGCTCGCGGCGATGGATGCCAACGGTCGAGCGGCATCGACAATGAATTCAATGGCAAGGCGATTGGAACGCGCCTTGAACGCCCCTGCCCGATAAAGGCCGACCAGTCCGTGCACCAGCCCCCAGATCCGCATCACGCGAAGCCTCGATTGACCGGTGTCCGGACCTTCGTGCTGAACCGCTGCGGCGGCCGCCTTCACCACCCGGCGCAGCGGCGGGCCGACACCGTGCACACTGTGAAACCAGGTCCGCAGCGGCAGCGAGAACATCAGGTCGTAAAGCTGCGGCTGATCGAGTGCGAAGCCTGCGTAGAGCCGGGCGAGCGCCGTGGATCGTTGATCCGATGGCAACGCTGCGACCGTTTCCAGCAAGTCTGCCAGTTGCACGAAGCCGCGCTCGGCAACCGCGAACAGCAGTTCCTCACGCGACGCGAATTGCCGATACAGCGCGCGATGATTGATACCGAGTGCATCGGCAACGCCTCGCAGAGTGATTGCATCGCACCCCTGCGCGGCAACGAGGGCCGCGGCAGCCTCGATCGCCGCCGGGCGGGTATCGCCACGGTGAAACGACTCGCGCTGCGGCTTGCTCCCCACGGGCATCCTTAAAGTTAGTGTCGCTTCATCGAGACATGCCAGTCGACCGACATTTCGGCAATCTCGCTGTCGTCTTCGCCGCGGAGCGCGACCGCCACGCGAAATTTGGCTTTGCCGTCGTTTTTCACCGCGTTCAGAATCGTATCGGCATCACCATCGATCCGGGCATCTGCGACCACCGCGCCTTTGGCAACGTTCAGGTACTTGATCGTGGCGTCGGCGGCGACGGGCCGGATATTGAGCAGGATCGGCGCGAAGGCACCAGCCATTGCAGCCCCTGACGCGGCTTCGCCGACCGCAAACAAAGCCCCTGCATGTTGCGTCCCGATGTGATTGAGGCCTTCGCGCCGGAAGGTCAGCCGGGCGACACCATGGCCCTTTTCGATCTTCGTGACCTCGACACCGTTGTGGTTCGCGAACGGGACCGAGCCGCTGATTTGCTTGCGAATGAGTTCGTAAGTCATGGCGGGGGCGATCCTTGAAAAGAGGGAAAGGGGCAGGCGCATGGCTAATGTCTCCATTGGAGACATTAGCCGAAATCTCACCGGGAGTCGAGCCGGTCACGGATGTTTGATATGAACATCCGTGACCGGCCTGAACCGGCGACCGGTATCCGGGCCGCCGGGCACAGCAGTCCCGGCAGGAGCAACATGAGATGACGTCAATTGTCCCGGCCTCGTCGGGTTCAGGCAGATCCCGGCGCGGCCTGCTCCCCGCCGCGATCCTGATCCTGTCCAACCTGATCCCGCTGGCGGGGATTCTGTTCTGGGGCTGGGACGTCTTCGTGCTGCTCTGTCTCTACTGCCTCGAGACCGCGGTGATCGGATTCTGGACCATCGCGCGGGTCGCGGCGATGTCCCGCGATCCGGGATCGGTGGCGGGGCGCAGCATCGCCGGCACGCTCGGTCTGGCGGGCTTCTTCACCGTGCATGCCGGGCTGTTCATGACCGTGCA
>CALRLJ020000234.1:0-6140 GCA_943368635.1 Sediminibacterium ginsengisoli
CGCTGGGCCGCGATCAGGAGGCGCTGGCCGCATTTGCCGCCGCTTCGGGATCGGCAGATCGTCCTTCCGCGGCCGAAGCCAAGGTTCGCGAGATTGCGTTGCGCCAGAAGCGTGAAGAGATCACCGACGAGGAAGCTCTGCACGAGCTGGAAATTCTATCGGTGACGTGGCGCGGCGATTCCCTCGAGGTCAAGACATTGAGCATGCTCAGTCGGCTTTACGCGGCGAAGGGGCGCTATCAGGAGGCCTTCGCAGCGGAGCATAGGGCAACCGAGTTGGAGCCGAATTCCCCAATATCGCGGAAAATGCAGGACGAGGCGTCCGCGCTTTTCGAGCAGATTTATAACGGCACCAAAGGCGACGAACTTCCGCCGGTCGCGGCATTGGCTATGTTCTACGAGTTTCGCGATCTGACGCCGATTGGCCGCCGCGGCGATGAAATGATCCGCCGCCTGGCCGATCGTCTCGTTGCGGTCGATCTGCTCGATCAGGCCGGCGAACTGCTGCAGTATCAGATCGATCACCGGCTTGAGGGCTCGGCCCGCGCGCAGGTCGCGTCACGGCTGGCGATGGTCTACCTGATGAACCGCAAGCCCGAGCGCGCCATCGCGGCCCTGCACACCACGCGGATCGCGGATCTGGCGGGCGAAATCCGCCAGCAGCGTCTTTTGCTAGAGGCGCGGGCACAGACCGACATCGGCCGTCACGACCTGGCGCTCGACATCATCTCGAATGTCAACGGTCGCGAAGCGGTCCGGCTGCGCTCCGATATTTACTGGGCATCGCGGCGCTGGCGCGAATCCGCCGAACAGATCGAATTGCTCTACGGCGATCGCTGGCGCAATTTCCAGCCGCTGACGGCAACCGAGAAGAGCGATGTCATCCGCGCCGCCATCGGCTATGCGCTGGCAGAAGACGCCATCGGACTTGCGCGATTCCGTGAGAAGTACAATCCGAAGATGGAGGGCGGCAGCGACCGCGCGGCCTTCGATCTCGCAGCCAAGCCTGCAACAGCAAACAGCGCGGATTTTGCCCGGATCGCGAAAATGGCAGCGACCATCGACACGCTCGATGGGTTCCTGCGCGAAATGCGCGTCCGTTTCCCGGATGCGATGGCGCGGGCGAAGCTGCCACCGGAAATCAAGACCGATCCGAACCCGACCGGCTCGCTGCCGGAGATCATTGGATTGAAGCGGGTTAAAGCTGCGCGCTGATGCGCTAGGTCACCCGCCGCCGTAGCTTTGCACCAGGCTGCCAGCCACCAGCGACCAGCCGTCAACCAGCACGAAAAAGATCAGCTTGAACGGCAGCGACACCACGACTGGCGGCAGCATCATCATGCCCATCGACATCAGGACCGATGCGACCACGAGGTCGATAATCAGGAACGGCAGAAACAGCAGGAAGCCGATCTCGAACGCCCGCTTCAATTCGGAAATCATGAAGGCGGGGACGAGGATGCGCAGCGACATCTGTTCGGGCGAAGCGGCCGGCGGCTCGCCGGACAAATCCATGAACAGCTTCAGATCCTTCTCGCGGACATTCTTTTGCATGAAGCTGCGCAATGGAACAGTGCCGCGCTCGAACGCCTGTTCGACGGTGATCTGGTTCGCGACCAGCGGCTTGATCCCGTCATCGTATGATTTCTGCAGCACCGGACCCATCACGAATCCGGTCAGGAACAGAGCCAACGCGATGATGACGGAGTTCGGCGGTGCGGTCGCGGTGCCGAGTGCGGTGCGCAGCAACGACAGCACCACCACGATGCGCGTGAACGACGTCATCATGATCAGGATCGACGGTGCGATCGACAGCACCGTCAGCAGAGCGATCAACTGGATCGCGCGTTCGGTGACCCCGCCATTGCCGGCGCCGAGATTGATGCTGATATCCTGCGCGCTCGCCGGATCGATGAGAGATCCGGCGGCAGCGAGAAGACTGACAAAAAATAAAACTCTACGCGGTGATGCCGACGATCTCACGCGGGAGGCTTTGGACGGCCGAGCAGGTTGGCCATCTCGTCTTCGAGGTTCTCGAACGCAGCTTTCGGGGCAGGCTGCGGTGGAGGTGCCGGCGGGCGCGGAGCGCCTTCAGAGCGCGGCACCGGCCGACTCAGCATTGGTTCAGGTGCAACCGGGGGCGCACTCGGCCGTTCGATGGGATCGATCGGCGGTTCGAGACGCATCTCGCCTCCCGGACGGCGCAGTGCGGCTTCAAGCCGTTGCGCCATGTCGGCGAGGTTCTGGTCAGCGGATGAAAGGGCGGGATCGGCTTGACGAGCAGGGGGCCGAGGCGGCAGCGGCGGCGCTTTCGGGCCGGCATCGTTAGAGCGCGGCATCCGGGGCGGCAACGGCTCGGTGCGCTCGCTGCGGGGAATCGCGCGCGGCGGTTCGGAACGCAGCATGGCGTCGGGACGCAACGCGGGTTCCGGCCGGATCATCGGCTCCGGCGCGAAGCCTGGAATCATATCGGGGCTGTGGCGGTCCGGCAGCGGCGGCGAGGGGCGGCGTTGATCGTCGGAATAAGGTGCGCGGGGCGCGCGCTGCGGCAGTTCGGGCATCGGGGGCTCGCGATGTTCGAACGAATCGGTATGCGGAACCTCGCTATCCGACCAGCCACTGTCTGGTGCCAGACGCGGCGGAAGTTCGGTTCCAGCGGGTGCCCGTGCCGGGGTCTGATCGCGCTGTGGCATGCTTCGAACGATATTGGGTTCGACCACGAGGTCGGCCGGTCCGCCGATCATCAAGAGATGCTCGACGTTATCGCGCCGGACCAGCACCAGCCTGCGGCGGCCATCGACTGCGGCTGCGTCGATGACGGCAAGCCGAGGCATACGCCCCCGGCTCGCTCCGGAGCCGAGGCTGTTTCCGCCGAACCGCCGGACCAGCCATGCGGCAAGCCCGATCAAGCCAAGTACGACGACGAAGGCAAAGAAGAACAAAAGCGTTTGCGACATGTCCTGTCCCCGTCAAACATCATCCGCATCTATGCCAGATTCGCAGGTCACTCGCCGCGAAACAAGCGGCTTGGAGCGAATTGGGAGCGAAGTATGCCTGATCGTTAATTCACGGCGGCAAAAGCTGCCGTCCCCGAAACTGTTATCCTCGAAAGCCCTTGGCCAAAAACGTCGTGTTGTGCCGGAACTTCAATGACTTGTCCGGTTGAAGGCAATTCATGGCGAAAGTGGGCCGGCTGGGTTCTTAACCCCTTATTAACCATACACACGGCAAATTCTGCCTACCTGAAGCGCCGCTTCGGGTCTCATGGCGGAACAGGCCGATGGCAATCACCGATCTTCCTATGTTGTCCGTGCTTCGCACCAAGATGCAGTGGCATCAGGAGCGCCAGCGCGTCCTTGCAGAGAACATCTCGCATTCGGACACGCCGAACTTCAAGCCACGCGATCTGGTGGAGCCCAAATTCGATTCGAGCGGCACCGGATCGGTAACCGGCTCGATGTCCTCGCTCGCCATGACGCGCACCAGCGCAGGTCACATCCAGGGGGTGGGCACCAGCGACACCTTCAATTCGAACAATCGCGGCGGCTACGAGACGAGGCCTGCGGGCAATGCGGTCAATCTCGAGGACGAGATGCTGAAAGTCTCCGCGAACCAGATGGATTATGCGGCGGCAACCTCGCTCTACACGCGCAGCCTCGGGCTGCTGAAGACCGCGATCGGAAAGCGCTAAACACATGGCTCGGCCTAGGAGAGCAATAGCATGAGCGACGGCAACGATTTTCTCAAATCGATGAGCATCGCAACGTCGGGCCTGCGCGCGCAGGCGGGCCGAATGCGGGTGATCTCGGAAAACATCGCCAATGCCGATTCGACGGCGAAGACAGCGGGCGGCAACCCATATCGCCGCAAGATACCGACATTCTCTTCGGAACTCGATCGGGCCATCGATTCGCGCGTCGTAAGCCTCGGCAAAATCAAGACCGACACGTCCGACTTTCGCGTCAGGCACGAGCCGGGCAATCCGGCAGCGGACGCCAACGGCAACGTCAAATATCCAAACGTGAACTCGCTGGTCGAAATGACCGACATGCGCGAGGCGCAGCGGTCCTACGAGGCCAATCTCAACATCATCTCCGCCACGCGCCGCATGATCCAGCGCACCCTCGACATTCTCAAGGCCTGATAAGGAGAACTAACTCATGGCTTCGCCAACAGTCGCTGCCAATGCCTATGCAAGCCTTGCGAAAATCATGGATGCGGCAGGCGGAGCCGCAAGCGGCGCCGGCAAGCCGGGAGACACCGGCGGCGTATCGTTCGGCGCGCTGCTCAAGGAAACGCTCGGCGGTGTCATGGATGCGGGCCGCAAGTCGGACGCGCAGACCGTCTCGATGGCGCAGGGCAAGGCCAACGTCATGGATGTGGTGACTGCGGTGGCTGAAACCGATGTCGCGGTGTCGACGCTGGTGTCGGTGCGCGACAAGGTGATCCAGTCCTACGAAGACATCATGCGGATGCCGATCTGATTCTGGTTTTATGACATGCCTGCGGGCAGGGGTTTGAAATGACAGGTGCTGAAGTTCTCGACGTTTCGCGCGATGCGATCTGGACCATCGTGAAGGTGTCGTCCCCGCTGCTGATTGTCGGCCTCGTGGTCGGCGTCGCGATCTCGCTGGTGCAGGCCTTGACGCAAATTCAGGAACAGACGCTGGTGTTCGTGCCGAAGATCCTCGCGATTTTCATCACGCTGGTGCTGGCGCTGCCCTTTATGGCGGACGCGCTGCACAGCCAGATGATGCGGATATCGTCGCGAATCATCGGCGGGTAGCGCATGATCCAGGACTTGTTCAGGCACGCTGCGATCAGGAGCCGGATAAGTCTTCGAGAGGCAAGTCTTCCATGCGTATCGACATCTCGCTGCTTCCGGCGCTCGCCGCGGCATTCATGCTGGTGTTCGCCCGCATCGGCGCCATGGTGATGCTGCTGCCCGGATTCGGCGAGGCCAACATCCCCGTCCGGGTTCGCCTCGGAATTGCACTGGCATTGACGCTCATCATCTTGCCAATGCACCGCAACGCCTACAACGTCAGCATGACATCGATCGCGCCGCTGCTGGTGCTGATGGTTCATGAGATCATGATCGGCTTGGTGCTGGGCGCGACCGCGCGCGTGACGCTCTCGGCGCTGGCTGTCGCAGGCTCGGTTATCGCCCAGCAACTCGGCCTCGGGTTCGTGACGACGGTCGATCCCACGCAAGGCCAGCAGGGCGCGCTGATCGGCAACTTCCTGACCTTGCTTGGGCTGACGCTGCTGTTCGCCACCGATATGCATCATCTCGTGATCGCGGCGCTGAGCGAGAGTTACAACGCGTTCGCGCCGGGCGAACTCATGTCCAGCGGCGACGTCGCAGCACTGGCGACGCGGGCGTTTAGCGCGGCATTCAAGATCGGCATCCAGTTGTCAGCGCCGTTCATTGTGTTCGGTCTGGTCTTTAATCTCGGTCTCGGTGTGCTGGCGCGGCTGATGCCGCAGATGCAGGTCTATTTTGTCGGCGTGCCGCTTTCGATTCTGGCCGGTTTCCTGATTCTGGCGGCGATCATCGCCACCATGATGGGCACTTACCTCGATTACTTCGGCGGGGTTCTCCACGATCTTGCGCCGCGGAGCTGAGGGCGGGGCATGTCAGACGAGGACAAGGAATCAAAAACACAGGATCCAACGCAAAAACGTCTCGACGACGCGTTGGAAAAAGGCGACGTCGCCAAGAGCCAGGAGGTCAATACTTGGTTCGTGATCGCGGCCTCGACCCTGCTGATATCCTCGTTTTCGGGATCGATCAGCAGGGGGATCGAGATGCCAATGCGCAATCTGATGATGAATGCGCATCAGATCCGCGTCGATGGGCCCGGATTGCTGTCGTTGCTCAGCCAGATCGGACTGATGCTGATCGGTGTTCTTGGTGTTCCGCTGTTGCTGTTGCTGATAGCGGGCGTTGGCAGCAACCTGATCCAGCACCGGCTGGTGTTTTCGACGGAACCGCTGAAGCCGAAGTTCAGCAAGCTTTCGCCAGTGGCAGGTTTTTCCCGATTGTTCGGCAAGCAGGCGGGCGCAAATTTCCTGAAAGGCCTGTTCAAGGTGATCGCGCTCGGCGTGGTGATGTGCCTTGTGCTGTGGCCCGAACGT
>CALRLJ020000235.1:0-6140 GCA_943368635.1 Sediminibacterium ginsengisoli
TGGGAAACCGGCTGCTGGCCGATCCAGATACATACTGGCAGATCGTCATCGGCCGATGGATTCTCGATACCGGATCGTTTCCGCGCGCCGATGTTTTTTCTTTCACGATGCACGGTCAGCCGTGGATTTCGACGCAGTGGCTCGCGCAAGTCTGTTACGCGACAGCTTTCTCGCTGGCAGGGTGGGCCGGGCCTGTCGTGCTGGCGGCGGCGTCGATTGCCGGAGCGTTTGCCATTCTGGCCTGGTTCGTCGGGCGGCGGCTCGATGTGCTGGCGGCGCTCATTCTCTTGATGGCGGCGATGGCAATCGCGTCGCCGCATTTTCTCGTCAGGCCGCATGTGCTGGCGATGCCGGTGATGGTGGCGTGGGTCGCGGGTCTGATCGCAGCGGCGGATCGCGGTGAAACACCGTCGTTCTGGCTCCTGCCGCTGATGATCCTTTGGGCGAATCTTCACGGCAGCTATGTCTTCGGCCTGTTTCTGATCGGCGCGATCGCGCTCGATGCTGTCCTGAATGTGGAAGCCCCGGCGCGGGTGCGGCTGTTGCTGCGCTGGTTTGTGTTCGGTTTGATCGCGCTTGCCGCGAGCTGCATCACGCCTTACGGCTTCGACGCGCTGCTCGCGGCCCGCAATATCCTGAATCTTGGCGCGGCCCTGTCGTTGATTACCGAATGGCGGCCGATGAATTTCTCCCGCCTCGGCGCTTTCGAAGTCTGCCTGCTGCTCGGTCTGGGAACGGCGCTGCTCAAGGGATTGACGCTGCCGCCGATGCGCATCGTAATCATGCTTGGGCTGCTTCACATGGCGCTGTCGCATGTGCGCAACGCGACCGTGCTGGCGCTGCTGTTGCCGATCATTCTGGCAACACCGCTCGCGGTGCAATTCGGCCAACGCGGCGATGGTGCGGGTCTGCCGCCGGGCCGGTGGGTTTCCTGGCGGCCACGCGTTGCGGTATCAGCCGCAGCGGTGCTGGTTCTCGTCATGACTGTGTATGCGCTGGCGGTGGACCGGTATCGCCCGGCTGCGAACGTCACACCGGTTGCGGCGGTGGCGATCCTCAAAAAGAACCACGCGCAGCGGGTGTTCAACGATTACGATTTCGGCGGTTACATGATTTCGCAGGGCATGGCGCCGTTCATCGACGGCCGTACCGAACTGTATGGCGAGAAATTCGTGGTCGACCATTACACCGCGCACGAGATGCGCGATCCCGCCGTATTCTTTGCGCTGCTGGAGCGATACAAGATCGACGCTACGCTGCTCCGGCGGCGCGCGCCGGCCGCTCAGGTTCTCGATCAGGTCGATGGCTGGCGGAAGATTTTCATCGATGACAATGTGGTCGTGCATGTCCGCGATGTGGGCGCGCGCCATTCGGTCGAGCCGGAAGTGAAGCCGGCTTCAAACTGAAGCCGGCTTTCTCATAATTAGTGATGACGGCGATGGCGACGATGCCGCTGCGGCAGCACTTCGGCGTTCGCATCGAACAGCGAAATGCCTGATGGCTGGACCTGTGCCTGAACCTGCTGGCGCGGCAGCAATCCTTGACGCTTGGCTGCGTAATAATAGCCGCCGGCATAATAAGAGACCGCGCGGTTCTGGTTGCCGCCCGCAGCCTGATAGGCGCCCGCGAGATATTTCACGGCATAGGTAAGGTTGGTGTCCGGATCGAGCAGGCCCTGCGCGGTGCCGGTGTAGCCGAGGCCGCGTGCGGTCGCGAGTTTGATCTGCATCATGCCGTAGTTGCCCTTGCTGACGGCGCGCGGATTGTAACGGCTTTCGCGCACGATCACCCGATGCACCAGTTCGACGGGAACGCCATTCGCGGCGGCATGGCTTGCGATCATCGACTCGTAGTTGGCGCGTTGCGCGGATGCCGGATGAATCAGGATCATCGCCGCAGCCGCGGCGAGCAGGATTCGTTTCATGATGTAAATCCTCAGCGATGAATTCTTGGAATGGGTTCAGCGCAAGCTTCACTGCTGGCGCGACGAAATGGCCCGGCTCAACGGCGGCGGGCATGTGACGGTTCCGTGACCGGCAAATGTGGAGAGAACGTGTCGGTGAAATTAGCGCTTTGAAATGAGCGGTTTGCAGCTATGCGAATGTGAGGGCGGGCTATGCGCGCTCCTTCACTCCGTTAACTACTGCAAATTCGGCAACGACGTCACAGCGACGCTGATCGAGCCTTCCGCTTCGGCGATGATGCGCAGCGTGTTCGAATCGAAAGCGATGCTGCCGAGCCGCACGCTGGCGACCGATGCCTCGACGCGAATGCCCTGTTCGCTCTTGCGCATATCCGAGACCATCGACGAAATCTTCTGCTGCGCGTTGGCCGCGAATGTTTTCAGGTCGATGGTGGCGCGTTGCTCCAGCGCGCGCTGAAGATAGGGAATCGCGGGACGCGCGGCCGCCCCTAACAGGCCGAAGGCCGAATTGGATTCCACCGCGAGTTCGAGATCGGTCAGCCGCAGGATCTGCTGCGCCTGATCCAGCACCGGACGGCCCCAGATGTGAATCGTCGCTTCGCCGCCGAGGCCGAACCAGCTGGTTTTCTCCTTCGCGTTCACCAGCAGCGAGATCAGTAACCGTTGTCCCGCTGCGGCGACGCTCGCGCTTTTCACCGTAACATCGACCGAGCCGCTGCCGTCCTCGGGGAAGGTGCGGCCTTTCAACTGTGTCTCGACGATCTTGCTCACTTCGGTGAACGGCAGATCGATCGGCACGCCGATGGCGATGCGGCCGCGATCCGGCGGGGGCACGATGTCGAGATTCGCCGGGAACGGGCAATCCGGTTTGGTCTCGGCGGGCAGCACGCGTGTTTCCGCCTGCAGGCCGAGCATGAAGTTCACCGAGTTGGGGTCGATGCGCGGCTGCGCCGCCATCGCACGCACCGGCCGCATCTCCAGCCAAAGCGTCGGCATTCCTGTCGCTGCCGGCGGGAGCGGGATCGAGCGGCAGAGTTTGGCCCATTCGCGCCGTGCGTTCTGTTCAAGTGAGCGGTCGTTACGCAGTTGCGTTTGCAGTTGCGCCATCTGCTCGTTGACCGTCTTGTCGATCACCGGTTTGACCTGTGCCGGGACCGCGACTTTTGCACCGGCAATGGTAAGGCTGCTGTCGCCGAGCGTGACCTGCGCAGTCAGCTTGGGATCGATGCGCCATTCCCGCAAAACTTCGGGCCTTGAGGTGATCGCGACATTGCCGTGGATCGCCGCACTGGCGTTCAGCGATTTGATCGACACGCTGCCGAGTTGCTTGACGGCATTGTTGCCGAGCACATTGCCCAGCACATTGCCGAGTGCCGTTCCGCTTGCCGCCGACAGCGAGCCGAGTACCGTCAGCTTGCCGTCGAGCGGCGTCGAGAGCGACAGCGCGTTTTGCACGCCTGACGCGGCGATGGGGCCGCGGGTCACGGTCCAGTTGATGTCGGCGTTCTGGAGAATCTGGCTGACGGGATTTTCCGCCTTGCCACCGATGTTGCGTGGTGCTGCGCGATCCAGCCCGTCGCGCAGGGCTGCAATCGAAATCGAAATCGGGGTGAGGATTTCGGAGTTGCGCGCCACCGGCGGCAGCGGCGGAAGTTTCGCCAGCACCGGCTTCTGAACTTCGGCGGGCCAGAAACGGTTCATCGCATACAGGCTCACACCGAACGATGCGGCGAGCACTATTGCTCCGAGCAGGATGAATTTTACGCGCATAACGACTCCGGCATCACAACGGCGATGCTACAGCCCGCGTCCGATGCACGCCACCCCGCAGGCCGATGAAGCGTTGTCGCTCGCTGCCAGAGGCGACGGTATCAATCGACCTATCGCAGCAATTCTTTCGGCGGCAACTTGGTCTTCGGAAGCTGCGGCGGTTTTTTCTGCAACGCCGGAACCGCAGGCTGACCGGGACGCGGCACCGCGGACGGCACCTGCGGGATGCCGAGACGATTGGGCACGCCGAGCCGGTTGAGGATTCCGGCCGGTCCCTGCAACGACGGTGCGCTCGGTGCCACCGATGGCCGCTGGAATCCGCCCGGCATGCCGGGCTGTCTTTGAATCGCGGGCTGGTTTGCAAGGCCGGGCCGGTTCGGAAGCGTTGGCCGCGAACCGAATTGGCCTGGCGTGCCGGGAGCACGCTGGAATCCGCCGGGTGGAGGAGCGCCCGGCGCTCTGTGAAGTCCGGGCTGATGTGGCAGACCGGGCTGCCGCTGCAAGCCCGGCTGCAATCCGCCACGTTGCCCCGGCTGGTTTTGCAAACCGGGTTGCCGCAGCTGACCGGGTTGATTCAGGTGTGGCTGGTTCAAGCCTGGCTGATTCCGGCCCGGCTGATTCTGATTCAGGCCCGGACGATTTGGCTGGCCCTGCTGATTGGGCTGACCCGGACGATTCAGTCCCGGCTGTTGCCGCTGACCGGGTTGATTCAATCCCGGCTGCTGGCGTTGTCCCGGCTGGTTGAGGCCGGGCTGTCCGCGTTGTCCCGGCTGGTTCAATCCGGGCCGCTGCTGGCCGGGCTGATTCAGTCCGCCGCGCTGATTCAAGGCGGGCCGTCCGAAGGCCGGCGGACGGTTCGGATTCTGCATGCGGAAATTGCGCTGCTGCGTCACGACGCGGCGCCCGATGTCCTGCATGTTGTGAACACGCTGCATGAATCCGCGATCCCGCGCGATCACCTGTGCGGACATCACCATCGGCGCTGCCGACATCCGCATCCCGAATCCTTGCACCATGACTCCGCGCACGGTGAATCCGCTCGCAGCTTGCGTCAGCATGCCGAGTTGTGCGCCGTCGCGGCCCCTGACGTCGATGCGGCCGACCTTGCCGTCGGCGTCGGGATACAGCTTGACCCCGACATTGTTGGCGTTGGCGGAGCTGGCGGCAGCACCCTCCGGCACTTCGACCAGGCCGGTAGTGCCGCGAATGCCGAGCGTCGCGGTCGGTGTTTCGATTTTCATGTCGCCGGTCTTGGCGACGGCGGCGGCGACGAACGCCATAGTGCCGCGCGTGACGTTAATCAGCGCGGCGTTGTCCTTGGCTCCCTCCTGATAGACGAAATTATCCACGACCACGCGCGAACTCGCTGAGAGATTGAGCGTGGTGTCGTCGGTGAACGTCACGCCGAGCGTCGAGCTCTTGGCGGTCTGAAGGACGTCGCCCTTGAAAATCTCGTCCTGCAGCTTCAGCGCACCGGTCATGCCGTTGCGGGTGACCGTTGCGGTGCCTTTCAGGATCACGACGTTGCCGGCCGGTTCATCGGTGGCCTGCTGCGATGCATCGGCTGCCGGTTGATCCGGTGGCGCGGGCTGAGTTGCCGGTGCAGCCGGATCGGGCTGCACTGCCGGGGCTGGCGACGCAGGCACTGTCGTGGCTTGCGCAAGCTGAATGGCTTGTTCTGCATGTGCGGGCGCAAGGGCGAGGCCGCACAGGATCGATGCAACGAGCAGGCCGCAGCGTATCAAGAGGTTCACCTGCTCAAGGAGCCATCGGGAAGGCGGGGCAATCTCCCATTTTTGACAGTCCGCGCACGGCGATGCAACGGCGTGCGCCCTGCGGGGCGGACTTTTCATTGCATTTGTGCGGTGAAAGACCTTTGGGCAGGGTCTTACGGGCTGGGTCTTGCGCGACTAGCCGTCGCGCGCGATCCGTCCGCCCGCGATGCGCCAGGCCTCGATCCCGCCCTGGATATGGCGTGCGCCGGCAAGTCCCGCCTCCTGCGCGGCCTGCACCGCCATCGCGGAGCGCTCGCCGAAGGCGCAGTAGAACAGCAGTTGATTGCGGGTGCCGGCGAGATCGTGCAGGACGCCGCCGGACTTCACATTATTTTTCAGGTCGGGATAGGGCGCGTGCAGCGAGCCCGGAATGACGCCGTGTTTTTCGCGCTCGCGGCGTTCGCGCAAATCGATCAGCACGACGTCCGGCCGTCCCGCAAGATCCTTGGCTTGTGCCGCCGTCAGCGCCCAGCCGCGCCGTGCGACTTCGTCCTGCGCCAGACCCATGCGCAGGTTCGCCGGCACCGCGACGTCCATCATCTTCGGGTTCGGCAGATGCAGGTTGTTCATCAGGTCGACATACTGATCGATCGACTTGACCTGAAGGCGCGGATTGCAGGCCTTCTCTTCGCCGATGGTCGAGACGGTGTCGCCCTTGTAATCGTGCGCCG
>CALRLJ020000236.1:0-6136 GCA_943368635.1 Sediminibacterium ginsengisoli
CCGAGCCCGGAGGAAGACACCATTACGCTCAACCTCAGGAGCATTCTGACCAAAGACGCTGAGGCGAGATTGATCTTCTACTATCTCGAGTATCAGTTTGAGCCTGAAGGATTCACCGCGGACGGCTTAGCTTTCAGCAAGGGCCAAATTGATTTGGCAGTGCTGCTCGATCAGAGTTGCTCGCGGTATTTGGCCTACGAATGCAAAAGACTGAATGTGCATTTCAGCGGATCAAGGCAAAGCCTTGCGACGCCATACGTCAATGAAGGGGTCAAGCGCTTCATCACTGAACAGTATGCCGAGGGCTTACCCGTTGGCTGCATGCTCGGGTATATCCTCGACGGTGATACGGACTTCGCCTTGGGGCGCGTGCACGCGGCAATCGATAGCAACAAGATTGATGTCGGCTTGGTCGGTTCCCCTGCCGCTGCGGCGGCTATCGGTCCTGTTGAAAGGTTTTCGACGAACCATGTTCGGCCTGGAAGTGGGAACGCAATTCACGTTCGGCACTCTTTCTTGCCCTTCCCGAAGCAGGTGAAGCCGGCGGGGAAGAGTAAGAATGCCTAGAGCGCGCACCGAGTTTCTCGACGACTTCAGTCCGCCAGGAAACGACGGGACGTTCGCCGCAACTCTAAAAGGGCGCGGCCTCTACAATACATTTCAATTTGTCCTGCGCCTTTCGCCTGCCGTCCACCGTAAGCTTTCATCGATGCCTAGTGGTATCGTGAACTCGAGCATGGTTGACCTCGACGGCGTCGAGGCGTTTTCGACATATCTGCACGAGACAATCCATTGGTGGCAGCATGTCGGATCAACTTACGGGCTGCTGTTAAGCGTGACCTATCCAGCGCAGGCTCACGCTAACTATAATCATTTGAAGAACCTGACCGCTAACGTGGGTTTTAAAAAATCCATCCGCAGGCTGGCGGAGACGTTGCCGGGGGGCGGCTACGGAAGCCCGAGAGGCACGGCGAACATCATAATCAACAATCACTTCGATATGGACTCGTTTAGGGCGCTTACTGTTAGCCCTCTGACCGCGAATGAAGTCGTGCAAAGTCCTCAGTATGAGTGCCTGGGGCACTCATACGAAATCGCTCTAGGCAACTGCATTGTTTTGCTGTCGTCAGTTTCTGATCCACACTTCGCCGTAATGCCACATCCAAAAGATTGGGGTGATCGATTTCGCAAACTTCGGGAGGAAAAGAAGGAGGGATACTACTACGGCTCGCCCGTCTCGCTTTACCCTCCTGGGGCATACGAGATTTTCGAAGGCCAAGCGCGTATGGCCCAGCTTCAGTATCTGCATTTCGCAACAGGCGGGATTCTCGGTATGGAGGCTGCCGAAGAATCAAGAATGTTTGACGGCGTTTATGGCAGCGCTTTTTCGACCTTCCTCCGGCTCACGGAACTTGAACGTCCTTCATCGATAGACCACCCCACCATCGCCCTGTTTCTTCTAATTTGCGATGTGGCAATCAACCCGGGTTCGGGTTTTCCATTTCCGGTGGTCCACTTCGCTTCATTTATACGTGATGTAGAGCCAGGAGCGCGGTTCGTTTGGCTGTGTAGGCTTGCGCGGCTCAAGTGCCCAGAGGTTCTTGGAAGCATCAGGAAATACTCCCGTGAAGAGTACGACGAAGTAAGCCAAAAACTCTGCGATGCCATGCTTGAGCATTCACCGCTAAGCATCGCGCGCGAATGTTCTCGCTGGAGCGAAACGCCAGAATTCACCCCCTTGATGGCAGAGTACGAGGCATTCCAATTCTCCAAGGGCAACTCCGCAGTGCGCGTTCTCTTTTCGCACTTTTTAAGTTTCATGCGTGACAAGCACCTGAAGCCAGAGTTCTTCTGCTGGCCGGGTGCGTGGATGGGCGGCGATCGTCTATCGATAGACGCGATGACTTTATTTGAACGCCACGGCGCGCTGTTCGTCGATAAGGAAGACGACGATGGAGTGTATCCAAGGCTGTTAGCAGGTCGCAGCGAGAAGAATGTCCAGGACACCTTCGACGTTTTCTATATGAACAATGTAATCTACGATCTGACCCGACAGTGGATCACGCAGCCGGGTCACTTTACCTACAAATATCGTTGGCTCTCGCAGAAGGGCAGTGATCAAGAAATTCAAGCGTTTGCCGAGCGATCGTTCGAAGGAGTTTACGGCGTGAAGCCCAGCAGTGTGGACGTGCTGGGCGAATAAAGTCGCGCGAGCGTCTGCAAAACTTCTTGGGGGTATTGTGATCGACATCGTTGAGAGACGCGCATATAGACCTGTACGGCTTGCCGAATGCTGACGAGCCGTACACATTTTATCACGACGAAACAAACAACATCAAAAAGCTCCGCGTTGGCGCGAAGGGCTTAAATGTTGCGGAGTCAGCGATCTTCGTTTTAGGCGGCGTGGTTCACGCAGGCTCGCCGCGCTCTCTGGATATTCAATCGTTGCGTGATGCAATGCGCGTTCAGAAAAGTGCAGATGAAATCAAACTTAAGCACGTAGCCAAGGGCGAGTTTCTCGACCTGCTCAAATCTGACAAGCTGACCACCTTCCTGAAATGGATTTCCGATAGCAGCTTGGTGCTTCACTATCATGCGCTCGACCCGCTCTACTGGTCTTTGGTCGATATAATAGACTCGATCCTTTACCGATTAGGGGAGCCAAGTCTGCTGGAATTCCACGCTGTACTGAAAGGCCGACTTAGCAACGCTTCTGCGCACCAATCTTCGAGCCACAACGGACATATTTTTCCGCTATCACTATCCGGACCTTGCACCGGATAACCGGAAATCATTTCTCGATGAACTGCTCGGATGCTAGAGCGCAGCGACGGTGTCTTGCCCGAATTTAATGCAATGATGCTAAAAGGGATGCTGCAAGCCGGGCGTCACCTGCCAAGCCTCGACTTCATAGAGAGATTGAGGATCATTTCTGGATCCTCCCGGCGGCATCTGCGAAGCTATCCGCGAGCGGTGAGCAATCTTGCACCGCGTCCAATATTTGCATGCCAAGGGCATGTACTAGTAGGTGTCGCATCTCACGGACGTCGGCACAGTCTTGGCTTAAGATCGGCTTCAAGTTCGGCGGTAAGCCTTACGATCTATGGGCTTCTGGCAATCTGCAGCTGCAGAAAGTGGTGCTCAGACTCACGTTTGCCGACCATCTTGTGTACTCACCGGAAAGTGGGTTTTCGAACGCGAAAACCACTAGGCCTTTGAAGCTCTTAGACTCACTCAAAGAGGGGCATGGAAATGGCGCGCTCCGAAAGATTCGAACTCTCGACCCTGAGAATCGAAATCCGACGCTCTAAATCGCAGTTCCTCATTCCATAACATTCGATCGGCGATTCTGAGGTGCTAGAATCCCAAAGCTTCGCATTGATCGGACCATGCCAAGGGCAGCGTTTTGGGAATTTGTGCCAAGGCTAAAGTTGCGGGCTGGTCGCCGCTGAGAATGGCCGCTGTAATGCTGGGTGCCATGAACGCATAGCGCAGTTCTTGCCGTAACAGCTTCGGATGCAGTTTGACCGAGGCGGCTAGCGCTTCGACCGTTTCAAATTTGTTGTTCTTCAAATCACGCAGCCATGCATGGGCTCGAACAAGTGCCTGAACCAGTTTTGCATCAGGTTGGCGTTCGCCGTCTGCCTCAGTGATTGTTGCCGAAGCTGGCTGACGCGCCTGCCAACGGACTGCAAATTTGCTCGATCGAATCTTTGCTGCCGGCATAGTGCTGATTCTGACGGCGCGGCTGCTCAGTTCGGCACGTTGAACGTAACTGCTGACGATATCCGCATCCAACCTGGCCTGATCAATCTTCAGCCGTTGGCGCAAAGCATTGATCAGCGTCCGTTCGATGTCGGTTGCGGAGACACGCGCTACCGATCCGGCTTCCAGTCTGCGGCCACGCAGGACTGCGGAGCTGACATAGAAACGATAGCGGGCGCCATTTTTTGTCGAAAAGCTCGGGCTCATGGCATTACCACGGTCGTCAAACAGCTTGCCCATCAGGAGCGCACCGCTTTCCGATCGTTTGATCGTCCTTTTGTTGGTACCTACCGCGAGCAGTTTCTGAACCTTGTCGAAGGTTTTGCGGTCCACGATCGCCTTATGCTCGCCGGGATACCATTTGCCGCCGTGACCGGTTTCGCCGGTGTAGATCCGGTTTTTCAGGAAGTGAGCGAGGGGACCGTAGGTAAACGGTATCCCGCCGTTGAACTTCTTGACCTTGGTGTTCCGGCGCTTGGTGATGATGCTACGTTTGTCGAGATCCGCAACGAGGCGGCCAAAGGATTTTAGCTCGATATAGCGGCGGAAGATGGTACGGACGGTTTCTGCCTCGGTGGGATTGATGACGAGTTTCTTGTCCTTGGCATCATAACCGAGCGGGACTGTGCCGCCGGTCCATTTCCCTTTCCGACGGGAGGCCGCGACCTTGTCCCGGACGCGCTCGGAAGACAGCTCACGTTCGAACTGGGCAAAGGAGAGAAGGACGTTGAGTGTCAGCCGCCCCATCGAGGTCGTGGTGTTAAATTGCTGGGTAACAGCCACGAACGAAATCGATCTGGCGTCGAATGCCTCGACCAACTTGGCAAAGTCGGCCAACGAACGGGTGAGCCGGTCAATTTTGTAGACGACCACCACATCGACCTTACCGGCGTCGATATCCTTCAGAAGTCGCTGGAGGGCAGGGCGCTCAAGGTTGCCGCCGGAGAACGCCGGGTCATCATAGGGCTGCGTGATTACCTTCCAGCCGAGTGATGCCTGGCTCTTGATGTATGCCTCGCAAGCTTCCCGTTGCGCATCGAGCGAGTTGAATTCCAGCTCAAGGCCATGTTCGGTGGATTTACGGGTGTAGATGGCGCAGCGGAGCGTTTTGGGCGTACTACTTGCCATCGGCAGATCCTTGAGTCTTTGACCGCAGCCCGAAAAACCGCGGTCCGTTCCAGTTGGTGCCTGCAATCAGGGATGCAATCTCAGAGAGACCCGCATAGGTCTTGCCGTCATAGGCAAAGCCGTCTGGCTTCACTACGACGCGGTAGGTCGTGCCTTTCCATGTCCGGACCAGTTCCGAGCCGGGCTTGATCCGGCGGGGAAGCTCCAACCGTCCGTTGGGTTTGGCGGCCATGGCTTTTACAAGCTGGTCGAGCAGGCGCTTGGTCGACCCCGGCAATCCGCCATAGGCCTTTTCCTGAATCCTCTGGGCAATGCTCCGGCGCAGCAGGTCCGGACCAAAAGCCTTAGGCGGATCCGTTCGAAGCACCTCCCGGTATCGCTTACGGAGTTCGACGATGGGGGCTGTCGCCAGTCGATCCAGCTCGGCTTCAATGGCTGGATTCATTGGCTTCACGGAGGGGGCTCGGATCATTTCGCGGGTCCGGACTTGGCGATCCGATACGTGCGCTGGCCGTCGGTTTTTGCCGAGGTCAAATTCAGCTTGAGCTTCTTGCGCACGGTGCCTGCAAAGAAGCCCCGCACCGAATGTTGCTGCCAGTCGGTTGCCTTCATGATGGCGGCGATTGTGGTGCCGGGCGCGCGGAGCATCTCAATCACCTTGTCCTGTTTGGACACGACCACCTTCAGTGACTTCGGTGTTACCGGCTTCTTCGGCGCGGGCGACTGAGCTTTCGGAGCAGATTTCGCCGATCGCTTTGCTGCCGATGTGGATCGTCCGGTCTTGCGAGGGGGTTTTCGATTGCTGGGCATTTCGGTTCTCCTGCGTGCATGACAGCATCATGTGCCGCCACTGCCGCAAGCCCGTCGGTTGCCGACGGGCCGAGAACCTTTCGGTTGAAGAGAATCCTTAATCGCTTGATAGCCGGTTGAGCAGCGAAGCTGCATCCTGCAAGCGGCCGGTCTCATAGAATATCTGTTCGAGGTCCATCGAGACCCTGACGCCCTCACTGACACTGCCAGCGAGCGCGCAGGCCTCGGCGGCTTTGGCGATCCGTGAGGCCTCGCCAAGGCGAGTACCTATCTCGGTGAGAATGAGTGCAATTGCCTGTTCCGTGATTTTACGATCCATCATCTTGTCTCCGATTTACGGCGACAGTGACGCTCCACGTGCCGGCGAAGTCGAGCAGAAACGCAGCAATCTAGTGGCTCTTATCAGCCGGTCCGGATCACAAAATGATCCGAA
>CALRLJ020000237.1:0-6127 GCA_943368635.1 Sediminibacterium ginsengisoli
GCTGTGCAATCTCGGCTACACCGTACAGGGCTCGGATGCCGCCGAGAACGCCAACGTCACCCGGCTGCGCGACAAGGGCATCAAGATCAGCATCGGCCACAAGGCCGAGAATGTGAACGGCGCCGACGTGATGGTGGTCTCCACCGCGATCAAGCGCGACAATCCGGAATTGATCGCCGCGCGCGGCATGCGCATCCCCGTGGTGCGCCGTGCCGAAATGCTGGCCGAACTGATGCGGCTGAAGAGCTGCATCGCCATCGCCGGCACCCACGGCAAGACCACGACGACCTCGATGGTCGCAACGCTGCTCGATGCCGGGGCCATGGACCCCACCGTCATCAACGGCGGCATCATCAATGCCTATGGCACCAATGCGCGGCTTGGTGCTGGCGAATGGATGGTGGTGGAGGCGGACGAAAGCGATGGCACCTTCCTCAAGCTGCCCGTCGACGTGGCCATCGTCACCAATGTCGATCCCGAGCATCTCGATCATTTTAAGACTTTCGATGCCGTGCAGGAAGCGTTCAAGGATTTCGTCGAGGGCGTGCCGTTCTACGGTTTCGCTGTCATGTGTATTGATCATCCAGTGGTGCAGGCGCTGGTCGGCAAGATCGAGGATCGCCGCATCATCACCTATGGCGTCAATCCGCAGGCCGACGCGCGGCTGGTCGATCTGAAGCCATTCAGCGGCGGCTCGAAGTTCAAGGTGGCGTTCCAGCACCGCAAGACCGACGTGGTCCACGAGATTACGGATCTGGTGCTGCCGATGCCGGGTCGTCACAACGCGCTCAATGCGACGGCGGCCATCGCTGTCGCGCATGAGATCGGCATTTCCGATGACGCGATCCGCAAGGCGCTCGCCGGATTTGGCGGCGTGAAGCGGCGCTTCACCAAGACGGGAGAGTGGAACGGCGTCACCATCATCGATGACTACGGTCATCATCCGGTGGAGATTGCAGCCGTGCTGAAGGCCGCGCGCGACTCGACCAAAGGCAAGGTGATCGCCGTGGTGCAGCCACATCGCTATACGCGCCTGCAGTCGCTGTTCGAGGAATTCTGCACCTGCTTCAACGACGCGGATACCGTCATCGTCTCCGACATTTATGCAGCCGGCGAAGATCCGATTCCGGGCATCGATCGCGATTCATTCGTGCTTGGCCTGCGCGCCCACGGCCACCGCGAGGTGGTTCCGCTGCCGGGCGCGGACAAGCTCGCGTCGGTCGTGCGGAATCTCGCCAAGCCGGACGATTTCGTTGTTCTGCTCGGCGCGGGCAACATCACCCAGTGGGCCTACGCGCTGCCGGGCGAGTTGAAGGCACTGGGATAATCGCGTGAGCTTTCCCGACATCAGCGCCGATCTGAAATCCGCGATGCCAGATCTGCGCGGGCGATTGCTGGCGAACGAGTCTCTCGCGCCGTTGACGTGGTTTCGCGTCGGCGGTCCGGCGCAGATTTTGTTTACGCCCGCGGACGAAGACGATCTGGCTTACTTTCTTATGAGGCTGCCGCAGGAGATTCCCGTTTATGTCGTGGGCGTCGGATCGAACCTGATCGTGCGTGACGGCGGCATGCCCGGCGTTGTCATTCGCCTCTCGCCACGCGGGTTCGGCGAAACCAAAGCCGACGGGGACACCATCCGCGCAGGCACGGCCGCGCTGGACAAACGCGTCGCGGAAGCTGCCGCTGCCGCCAATATCGGCGGGCTGGAATTCTATTTCGGAATTCCCGGTTCGATCGGCGGCGCGCTGCGCATGAACGCGGGCGCCAACGGTGGCGAGACCAAGGACGTGCTGGTGGAAGCGCGAGGTGTCACCCGCGCGGGCGAGAAGGTGACGTTCTCCAATGCCGACATGCAATTCGTCTATCGCAATTGCGGCGTCGACACCTCGGTGATCTTCACCTCTGCGTTGTATCGCGGACAAATCACCGAGCCTGAGACAATCCGCGCGCGGATGGCCGAGGTGCAAAACCATCGCGAGACCGCGCAGCCGATCCGCGAAAAAACTGGTGGATCGACGTTCAAGAATCCGCCGGGTCACAGCGCATGGAAGCTGGTCGATGCGGCGGGGATGCGCGGCTTTCGCGTCGGCGGCGCGCAGGTATCCGAGATGCACTGCAATTTTCTGATCAACACCGGCGACGCGACCGGCCACGACATCGAAACGCTGGGCGAGACGGTGCGCGCGCGGGTGATGGAAAATTCCGGCATCGATCTGCACTGGGAGATCAAGCGGATCGGGGTGGAAGCGACATAATCGGTCCTCATGGTGAGGAGGCGCTTTCGCGCCGTCTCGAACCATGAGGCCACGCTGAGTTCATCCTTCGAGACGCGGCCAAAAGGCCGTTCCTCAGGATGAGGTTTCTCAAATCGTCTCAGTCGCTCAAAGCTTGCAGCGCCTTGATCGGCGCAGACGAAATCTGAAACGCGCCATCGAACGGATATTCCTGCAGGCCGATAATGCCGAGCGCGACAATGGCGGCGCTTCCGAACAGCATCAGCGATGCCATAAATGCGCGCGGCTTCTCCAGGTGGCAAAGGCCGATCCCCATCTGGGTCAGCACGCCGAGCACAATCACTGCGAGCCATTTCAGGTCGTTGGTATGATCGGAGGCCAGTGCGAGACGGTCGCTGCGTGCGGTCCCGACATGCAACGTGGCGGTCAGCAATGCCGAGTGCACGGCCTGTCCCGAATCCTTCGCAATGGCCGGAATGCTCACCTCGCGCAGCAGATTGTCATAGGCCGCAGCCGTGCCCGGCGACTGGTGCTGCGCGTTCATCGCCGGCCATTCCTCGGCGACCACGGAAGTGACGTAGGCCTTGAGCGCGACGCGAATGCTGCGCATGTCCGATGCCGAGGCGACGCTGAGGGTATGAATGTTGCGCAACTCACCCGCCTCGGTGTGAACCACGCGGTAGGCCTGCCGCCCGCGCTCGGCGACATCGTTGGCGAGAAAGCCGGTTAGCAGTGCGAACAGCATCGCGATGCCGCTGAAGAACGGAGCGATCACGCCATTCAACGACAACATCGGCCGGGCCAGCGGCGAGCGGAATGCGATCACTGCAAGCAACAGGGGAATCCCGAAGTACAGCAGGATCAGGACCGCGAAGAGACCGGCGGTGGGCAGGTCGAGCCAGGCTCGGATCATGGAAATAGCCTTCTTTTGGGTGCCGTCTGTTGCGCCGGATTCGGTGCCGTCGCGACATTATCTGAATCGCGGCGGCTTGGTCATCGGCACAAATCAGCGTAGTTAGGGCGAATTGGAGAGATCATGAATCAATTCAAACACGTCGCGGTGCTGATGGGCGGTTGGTCGTCGGAGCGGGAGGTCTCGCTGCGCTCGGGCAAGGCTTGCGCCGATGCGCTGGAGCGCAAGGGCTACCGCGTCACTCGCATCGACGTGAAGCGCGATATAGCCACCGTGCTCGATCAGTTGAAGCCCGACGCCGCGCTGGTGATGCTGCACGGCCGGCCGGGCGAAGACGGCACCATCCAGGGCGTGCTTGAGACGCTGGGGATTCCCTATTCGCATTCCGGCGTGTTGTCCTCGTCGCTGTCGATGCAGAAGGATCTCGCCAAGACGGTGATGGCGACGGCGGGCGTGCCGGTGCCGCAAGGGCTGACGCTGACCCGCGCCGAAGTCGCGAAGGGCCATGTCATGCCCCCGCCTTATGTCATCAAGCCGGTGGCGGACGGCTCCAGCGTCGGGGTTTTCATCGTCACCGAGGCCCATGCGCACCCGCCGCAGGAGCTTTTCCGCGAGGACTGGCCCCACGGCGACCAGCTTCTGGTGGAACAATACATCGCGGGCAAGGAACTCACCTGCGCGGTCATCAACGGCGAGCCGACCGGGGTGATCGAGATCGTACCTTTAATCAAATTCTACGATTACGAGGCAAAGTACTCACCGGGCGCATCAAAACACATCCTGCCTGCACCTATTTTACCTTTTGTTTACCAGGAAGTCCGAAGGTTAACGCTGGCGGCGCATGTGGCGCTTGGCTGCCGGGGCGTAAGCCGTGCGGATTTCCGTTACGACGATCGCATCGAGGGTATTGGGGGATTGTCCTGCCTCGAGGTGAATACCCAACCCGGCATGACCGAGACGTCACTTGTTCCAGAGCTTGCAGCGCATGCAGGCGTAACATTTGACGAGTTGGTGCAATGGATGGTGGAGGACGCCTCTCTCGGTCGCTAGGCCGGACGAGGTCTCAGTCTAATCCTCAGACAAAGGCTGCTTCCGCAGCCCAGCGCCCGCGCGCCCGCGCGCAGGCCTC
This sequence comes from Sediminibacterium ginsengisoli, assembly GCA_943368635.1. Taxonomy (GTDB): domain Bacteria; phylum Pseudomonadota; class Alphaproteobacteria; order Rhizobiales; family Xanthobacteraceae; genus Afipia. The sequence goes on from CALRLJ020000237.1 coordinate 4,277, forward strand.
CGCGCGCCGCACTCCCGTCACCTCCGTTTCCCGATACGAAGAGCCGCACTGGATTTCCGTGCTGGAACGCCGGCGTCCGCGCGGCTTCGGTCTCGCTGCGACAGCGCTGGTGCTGGTCGGCGCCGTCGTGCTGGGCGTGACCAAGGGCGGTCACACCGATGACGTGCTGGGTGCGTTGAGCGATACGCGCAACGCTGCGGCCAATGCGATTGGTTTCCGGATCACCAGCGTTGCGATCACCGGCCGCAAGCAACTCACCCAGGATGAAATTCTCGCGGTCGGCGGCGTCAACGGCCGCTCCTCGCTGCTTTTCCTCGATGCCGCCTCCGCGCGCGACAAGCTGAAGGCCGATCCGTGGATCGCCGACGCCACCGTACAGAAACTTTATCCGGGCCGGTTGCAGATCGACGTCACCGAGCGGTCGCCTTTCGCGCTCTGGCAGGAAAACGGCCGGGTGTCCGTGATCTCGGCGGACGGCACTGTGCTCGAGCCTTATGTGGCGCGGCGATTCGTGTCGCTGCCGCTGGTGGTGGGCAAGGGCGCGGAAACCCGCGCCAGGGATTTCCTCGGCCTGCTGGCAAAATACCCGCAGGTGCGTGCGCAGGTGAAAGCCATCGTCTATGTCGGCGAGCGCCGCTGGAATCTGCGGCTGGCCGACGGCATCGACGTCCGGTTGCCGGAGTTTGAGGTGGAGAAGGCGCTGGCGACCCTGTCGAAGATGGACAAGGAGACTGGCCTGTTCTCGCGCGACATCACCGCCATCGACATGCGGCTGCCGGACCGGCTGACCGTGCGCCTGTCGGAGGATGCGGCGAAGGCGCGCAACGACCTGCTCAAGGACAAGAAATCACCGAAGAAGGCTGGAAGCGCATGACCAGTCTCGATGGCGTCCAGACCCCGAAGACCCGGCAGATGCCGCCGAACAAGACGGCGCTCGTTGCCGCGCTCGACATCGGCACCAGCAAGATCGCCTGTCTGATTGCGCGGCTGAAGCCTTGCCCGCCGAGCGATGCGCTGCGCGGCCGCACCCATGCCGTCGAGCTGATCGGGCTGAGTCATATCCAGTCGCGCGGCGTCAAAGCCGGTGCGGTGGTCGATCTCAACGAATGCGAGCAGGCCGTGCGTCAGGCCGTGGCACTGGCCGAGCGGATGGCCAAGGTCCGGGTCGAATCGGTGCTGTTGTCGGTGTCTGCCGGCCGCCTGCAGGGCGATCTGGTCGAGGCATCCTCGGAATTGCGCGGCGGCGGAGTGACGCCTGCCGATATGAGCCGTGTCATCAGCGCCGGCATGCATCACGCGACGCCGCGTGGGCGCACCGTGCTCCACGTCCTGCCGGCCAGCTACTCGCTGGATGGCGTCAAGGGCGTGCGTGACCCCAGCGGAATGGTCGCGCGTCACTTCGGAATCGACATGAATGTCATCACCGCCGACGCGACGGCGGCCAAGAACTTGATGCTGGTGGTCGAGCGCTGCCATCTCAACGTCGAGGCCATGGCCTGTGCGCCGTATGCGGCCGGATTGTCGGTGCTGACCGACGATGAAGCCGATCTTGGCGCAGCCGTGGTCGAGATGGGGGCGGGCACCACGACGATCGCGACCTATTCGGGCGGGCAGTGCGTTCACGCCAGCGGATTCGCGGTCGGCGGACAACACGTCACCATGGATTTGGCGCGCGGACTGGGTGCCTGCATTGCGGATGCCGAGCGAATCAAGACGTTATATGGCACCGTGCTGACCGGTGGTTCTGACGCGCGCGAAGTCATGAGTGTGCCTACGGCGGGCGATCACGATCGGGACGAGCCGCAGATTGTTTCTCGCGCCACGATTGCCAACATCGTGAAGCCGCGGGTC
>CALRLJ020000238.1:0-6116 GCA_943368635.1 Sediminibacterium ginsengisoli
GCTTCCAGACCGGATACAGATCGAGCGCATCGATCAATGCGGCGAACAGCGCCACGTCGCCGGTGCGAATATCGAGGCTGGTGACGCCGAAGGCGCTCGCGGCCTCAACGCCGAGCGCCAGCATTTCGGCATCAGCCGCCGCGCGGTCCTGACGGCCAAAGGATTCCACGCCCGCCTGATTGAATTCGCTGGCTGCGTTGCCGCGATAGCGAAACACCGGGCCGAGATAATAGAAACCAGCCGGCGCACCGGCACGCGATGACGCGAGATAGTCCCGCGCCACCGGAATGGTGAGGTCCGGCCGCAGGCACAGTTCATCGCCGCTGGCGTCGGTGGTCAGGTACAGACTCTTGCGGATGTCCTCGCCGGACAGGTCGAGAAACGGTTCCGCCGGTTGCAGGATCGGCGGGCGCGCATGGGTGTAGCCAGCCCGCGCAAATGTCTGCAGCAAGGCTTCCGCCTGTGCGGCGGACCCGGTCGCGGTTGCGGCACTGGTCTGGCTCATTATCGGTGTCCAACGGAGGTAAAGGCTTGAATCGGCAGTCCCTTAACACGGGAATTGCCGGGTTTCGACGACGATCCGGAAAAGGGCTTAATGAGAGGTCGCCCTGAATGCAACCTCAGCGTGCATCGGGCTGGGCCCAATCGCCGAGCGCCGTCTGTACCACGGCCAGAGCTGCGACCGCAGCCGTATCCGCGCGCAGGATTCGCGGGCCGAGCGCCAGCCGCACCACGTGCGGTTGTTTCAGCAGCAGGGCGCGTTCCTCTTCGGCGAAACCGCCCTCGGGACCGATCAGCACATCGATACCTTTTGCGCCGTTCACGGCACCAAGAGCTGTTGCGGGATCGGCGGTCGGTGCGTCCTCGTCGCAGAACACCAGCACACGCTGACTGTCGCGCTGACCGAGATAGCGTTCCAGCGGTTCCGGATCGCTCACCTCTGCAAGGCTGAGAATGCCGCATTGCTCGGCCGCTTCAATGACATTGGCGCGCATCCGCTCGACATTGACGCGGCTTGCCTGGGTAAAGCGCGTCGTCACCGGCCGCAGCGCTGCGACCCCCATTTCAACGGCTTTCTGCACCATGTAGTCGAGCCGCGCATGTTTCAGGGGAGCGAAAACGTAATGGACATCGGGCAGGCGATCCTGCGGTCTGGTCTGGCTGACGATTTCCGCGCGGTCCGGCCGCTTGCGGCCTGCCAGACTGGCCTGCCATTCGCCGTCGCGCCCGTTGAACACCAGCACGGTATCGCCGGCGGCAAGCCGCAGCACGTTGCCGAGATAATTGGACTGGTCGCGATCGAGCGCGATGCCTGTTCCCGCCACAAGCGGTGCATCGACGAAAAGCCGGGGGCTGCGAAAATCGAGTTTGGGCATCGGCTATCATCCGTTCATTTTGCGACTTCTAGCCCAATGATCGCCAATTGGCAGCAAATTGGGTGGCAAGCCGCCGCGCTGCTGCCGGATTCACCGGGTTGTTAAGGGGCGGCGAGAATCGTAAAAGTCACCCAAGTCAGTCACCAAGGGACACTGGAACCCGCCGGAGGAGAACCCGTGACCGCCACCCGCCTTACCGTATTGCTGGCTGCTGCCGCGTTCGTCGCGCAGGCTGCGGATGTGCGCGCGCAAGGCGCGTTTCCCGCGCCGCTGCCAGGACAGGCCGCGCCGCCGCCTGCCAGCAACGCATCGCCATTCCCTCCGGTCAACAACGCGTCTCCGTTTCCGCCGGTCAATGGGGCTGCCGCTGCGCCGGTCAGGCGCCAGCCGTCATCCAGCGCCTTCTCGACCGGCGCTCCGCCGATCGGTGGCGGCGGCTTCGGTGCGCCACCGCAGCAGCAGGCCGGCCCTCCTCCGGGGGCCGAGGAATGTCAAAAGGGTTTTCTGCCGCTGCGTGCGGATGCGGAATCCAAGGCCAAGCTGATTCAGGCTGCCGGCAAGCGCAAGGCGCCGCCGCAGGAAGCCTGCAAGCTGATCGGCAATTTCGCGCAAGCTGAAACGAAGATGATCAAGTTCGTCGAAGCCAACGCGCAAAAGTGCGGCATTCCCGCTCAGGTTGGCGATCAGATGAAAAAGGGCCACGCCAATACCACCCAATTGCAACAGCGTGTCTGCGCCGCTGCATCGCAGGCTCAAGCAGCACCCGCAGGTCCGAGCTTGAGCGAAGTGCTCGGCTCCGCATCGCTGCCCGAGGCCAAGCCGTCCAAAAAGGGCGGAAGCACCTTCGATACGCTGAACGGCAACGTCCTGACCCGTTAATCGGCTCCGAGTGAGAAGGGTTGCAATGAGCAATGTAGCAGCCCCCGTCGCCGACGCGACCGCCAACTGGGTCGATACCCATGCGCCGCTCTGGACGCGGCCCTATCTGCGATTGTCGCGGGCCGACCGGCCGATCGGCTGGTGGCTGCTGCTGATGCCGTGCTGGTGGTCGGCCGCACTTGCCGCGGGCATGGCCCATACCGTTCGCGATCTGCCGCTTGTCATCGTGCTGTTCTTTATCGGCGCAGTGGCGATGCGCGGCGCGGGATGCACCTGGAACGACATCACCGATCGGAAACTCGACGCGCAGGTCGAGCGCACCCGTTCGCGCCCGATCCCGGCGGGCCAGGTCACGATCCGTCAGGCGGCGGCTTTTCTCGTGTTGCAGGCTCTGGTCGGGCTTGCGGTGCTTTTGCAGTTCAACAGCTTTGCGATCCTCACCGGCATCGGCTCGCTGGTGGTGGTGGCGATCTATCCGTTCATGAAGCGCGTTACTTACTGGCCGCAGTTATTTCTCGGACTCGCGTTCTCGTGGGGCGCGCTGATGGGATTCGCGGTCATTCTGGCGCGGATCGATAGCACCGCGCTGTTCCTCTACGCAGGCTCGATCGCGTGGGTGATCGCCTACGATACGATCTATGCCCATCAGGACACCGAGGACGATGTGCTGATCGGTATCAAATCCACCGCCTTGCTGTTCGGCGAACGGACGCAACTGGCGCTGACGATTTTCTACAGTCTGGCTGTGGTGCTGATCGGTGTTGCGTTGTGGCGGGGCGGATCGCAATGGTTTGCGTGGATCGGGCTTGTGGCCTTCGCGGCGCATCTGGTCTGGCAGGTGCGGACGATCCGGATCGACAATTCCGCATTGTGTTTGCGGCTGTTCAAGTCGAACCGCAACGCCGGCTTGCTGCTGTTCGCCGGCTTGCTTGCGGATGCGGTGCTGCGCAGTTCTTAAGTGCGCGCGATAATCTCGCGTTCGTCACGGTGAATGGATTGCTCCATCGCAGTGCGACCGGCCTTGCGGCGGACCAGAAACTTCGGACGGCGGTCCTTGATGATGTTGCGGCGGCGGCGGCGCGGGGCCGGTTCACGCGCAGCTTCGTTTTCGTTCTCGATCTGCGGCAGCGCGAAAAGGTCGCCCCACATCTGCCATGCCAGATCGAGTTGCAGTTCGTCCGCGGTCACCAGCAACGGCACCGACAATGACGGGTCGCTGTGGACCAGCACCAACGCGCGCCCATCGTTGGTTTCGCGGCATGCGATGCCGAGAAAATCGCGGACGCGGACATTGATCGCCATGCGAATGCCGCCTATGGCACGCCGCACGGTGATGCGTTCGCGATTGATTTCGATATGCCTGACGCCGCCATCGGCGCGGCCATCGCGCGCTTCAAAGCTGACCGGCAAAGAATGGGGGTCGAGCTGCAACATTCAGCTCGACCCGACGGGTTGCACCCCGCCGACTCCGAATTGACGCCTCACGGCTTTATCTCCCACGCCGGAATTATGTTCCCGGTCGATGGGAGGAGCATGCCAGAGCGGTGTCCGAATCCGCTTAAGAAGGCTGGTTAATCGTCTCTCACTGCTATTGCTTCAGTTCTCATGATTGACGAGACGTTGGCGCAGATGATTGACGAGACCTTGCCAGTGTCCTTTCGAAGCCGACATTCGCCGCGAAATATCTTTCGCAACGAGCCTCAAAAACGCTTGAAGTCCGCGTAAAACAGGCACATCTCATGATATGTTGCATTCGACTCCAAGTTTCTTGAATTCAAGCCTTCCAAATCAAGCCTCGGGAATTTGTTTGTGAACTCTTCACCAAACGCGTCATTGTCGTCTTCTTCGAAGGCGTCGTCGCCGAAATCAAAAACATCCGGACTTCTCGATCAGACGGCGCTCAGTGAACTGGCGCAGCGGCTGGTGGACGCTGCGAAGCGCGCGGGCGCGGATGCCGCCGATGCCATCGCGGTGCGCGGTGTATCGCAGGGTGTCGAAATTCGCGACGGTAATGTCGAGGAATCGGAACGCTCCGAAGGCGACGATGTCGGTTTGCGTGTGTTCGTTGGAAAGCGGCAGGCGGTGGTATCGACCAGCGACATCGGCGGCGATGTCGCGAAGCTCGCCGAGCGTGCGGTGGCGATGGCGAAGGTCGCGCCCGATGATGATTTTGTCGGTCTTGCCGATCCGTCGCTGCTGGCGAAACAGTTTCCCGATCTCGATCTGATCGATTCGCAGATGCCCTCCGTCGACGAGTTGGAGCGGCGCGCGCAGGAGGCGGAAGCCGCAGCCTTCGCGGTCAAGGGTGTGTCGAAGTCCGGCGGCGCATCCGCATCCGCAGGGATCGGCGGCATGGTGCTTGTCACCTCGACCGGCTTTCATGGATCGTATCTGCGCTCGAGCCAGAGCATCTCGACGGTCGTGATTGCGGGTGAAGGCACCGGCATGGAGCGCGATTACGATTTCACCTCCGCGATTCACGGCTCCGATCTCGAATCGCCCGCAAGCGTCGGGCGGCGTGCAGGAGAACGCACGGTGGCGCGACTCAATCCGCGCAAGGTCGCGACCTGCAAGGCGCCGGTGGTATTCGATCCGCGCGTGTCGAATTCACTGGTCGGCCATCTGGTCGGCGCGGTGAACGGCGCGTCGATTGCGCGCAAGACCAGCTTCCTGAAGGATCGTCTCGGTCAGCAACTGTTCGACAAGAGCATCCGTATCATCGACGATCCGCTGCGCGTGCGCGGGATGCGGTCGCAGGCGTTCGATTCCGAAGGTGTTGCGACCAAGCAGCTCGCGATCATCGATGGCGGTGTGCTGACCACATGGCTGCTCGATTCCGCCACCGGGCGCGAACTCGGCATGGCCACCACGGGTCACGCCCATCGCGGCGTGTCGTCGTCGCCGTCGCCGGGGCCATACAATCTTCATCTCGAAGCAGGCGATGTTTCGCCGGCCGATTTGATCTCGGACATCAAGGAAGGTTTCTACGTCACCGACCTGATCGGGTCCGGCGTCAACGGCGTGACTGGCGATTACAGCCGGGGTGCTGCGGGCTTCTGGATCGAAAACGGGAAACTGTCATACGCGGTCAGCGAGGTGACCATCGCAGGTCATCTGCTGGAAATATTCAAATCGATGGTTCCGGCCAACGATCTCACATTCAAGTACGGCGTCAACGCGCCGACTGTACGCATCGGGGAATTGACGATTGCCGGTCGCTGACCCCGACGCCATCCGCGCGGACCTGACGCGCGACGCAACGCTGCTGGCCGACGTGGTGCGCGAGGCCGGCGCGCTGGCGCTCGGCCTGTTTCGCACCGAACTGAAAACCTGGATCAAGGGCAAGTCGTCGCCGGTGTCCGAAGCCGACATCGCCGTCAACGATCTGGTCGAGGCGCGGCTGCGCGCGGCGACGCCGGATTACGGTTGGCTGTCGGAAGAAAGCGCCGACGATTCCGCGCGGCTCGGCAAATCGATGACATGGATCGTCGATCCGATCGACGGAACCCGCGCTTATCTGGCGAAGCAGGATGACTGGACCGTGGCGATTGCGCTGGTCGCCGACGGGTCGCCGGTTCTGGGTGCGGTGTTCGCGCCCGCCAGCGATGAGTTCTTTTTCGCAACGCGCGGGCGGGGCGCGACGTTAAACGGTGCGCCGATCGCGGCAGCACCGGGAGCCGGGATCGACTTCCCGAAGATCGCCGGACCGAAGCCATTGGTCGAACGCCTCGGCGGCATGCGTGACGGCGAAAGCCTCTATCCGCGCATAGGATCGCTGGCGCTCCGGCTGGTGCGGGTGGCGGAAGGGCGGCTGGATGCCGCATTCGCGGGCGGTAACAGCCGCGATTGGGATCTTGCCGC
>CALRLJ020000239.1:0-6109 GCA_943368635.1 Sediminibacterium ginsengisoli
CTGACTGCGGCGCTGCCGCTGATCCTTGCGGCGTCCGGACTGGCACAGCACGGCGGATCGGCGATGCGTGCAGCCCCCGCAACGCCGCTTGCGCTCGCCGTGCTCGCGGTGGTGTGCGTGGCGACATCGTTGCTGCTACGTCTGCTGAAGTTCCCCGCCAGCTGGATGTTTGGCGCCATGCTCGGCTCCAGCGTGCTGCACGGCACCGGCTCGATCGAGGGCGGGCTGCCGAGCTGGGCCTATGCCGCAGCCTTGATCGGAATCGGAGCCCTGATCGGCACGCGGTTCGCAAGAATTTCAGCGCGCACCCTACTCAGCCATATGGCGGCAGCCATCGGATCGTTCGCCGTGGCTATCGTCATTTCGGCGATCTTCGTCGCACTTGTAACGCTGACGACTCATGCGCGCTTCGGCGACATTGTCGTCGCCTTCGCGCCCGGCGCGATGGATGCCATGCTGGCGCTGGCACTGACGCTGCACATCGATCCGATTTTTGTCGGCGCGCATCATCTGTCGCGTTTCGTCTTCGTCTCGATCGCAACGCCGGGCATCGTCCATCTGTTCGGACGCCCGCAGGTCGATGCGGACGATTAGGATCGTGACTTGCGCACGCCCCACGCCGCCAGCGCCGCCATGCCCAATGAGATCAACACATTGTAGCCGGCCAGCGACAATCCAAGGAACCGCCACTGCACCTCGTCGCAGCGGATCACCTTCACCTTGTTAAGGCCGTCGAGCAGATTTCCGGTGCTGCCAAAGTCGACAATTGGCCCGCTGCAATCGGTCGGCCCCTGCCAAAAGCCCCATTCAACGCCGGCGTGGTAGGCGCCGAGACCGGCATTGGCGAGCAGCGCGAGTCCGAGGATGGCGAGGCCCGCGCCGAGAAGACGGCGCGAAACACCGAGCGAGGCACCAAGTGCGATCAGCACCGCCAACGGAATGGCAAGGTAATAGGCATAACGCTGCTCGAGACACAGCGGACAGGGCCTGATGTCGAGCACGAGCTGGAAGAACCAGGCCCCGGCAATCGTCAGGGCAGCAACGGCGGCGATCACGGCGCTCGCGACAAATAAGGCGTCTCTCGGATGATTGACGCGTCCGGAAGTCACGGTGATGCCGCTTGCCACGTTGAGTTCTCCTGTCCGGCATGGGTCGTAACCCGGTCGCCGCCTGCTGTCGACGTTTGGACGATCACAGGCGGTTGACCGCCACCGCGCGCGAGCTATATTCCGCCCGCTTCACGACCCCTGCCTTCGGGCAGAGGTCGTGTTGGCCCCTGTGGCGGAATTGGTAGACGCGCTCGACTCAAAATCGAGTTCCGCAAGGAGTGCTGGTTCGATTCCGGCCAGGGGCACCAAGACCTTTAAGTCCGAACCATCGGCGATATATCCCCGGTGACGTCACTACCGCCTGATTCAGCCTCGAACACGCGCTCGACAGACGTCACGTTTGCACTTTACCCTGGAATGACACCACATGCAGAACCAAGCCCACGCACGACCCGCAGGCGGCTCGGACGGCCGTCAGGTTGCAGACACCGCATTGCTGCAAGGGCTGTATAAGGTTGAATTTGAAACACCCCGCGGCAAGGCGTCCGGCGTCATCATCGCGGAAAACGGCAAGCTCAGAGGCGGAAGTTCGGCATTCGCGTATTTTGGCTCCTATGTTCAGGATGGCCAGTCATTCACCGGGATGGTGTCCAGTCTCAGACACACGCCGGACGCCGATCACCCGTCCGTGTTCGGATTTGACGAAGTTAGGATAAATTTTAACGGAACGGTCAAAGGCCACCTCGCAATCTGCGAAGGGACCGCAACCGACTTTCCCAGCCTTGCACTCAAGGCCGTGCTAACTCGCGTTGTGGACTGACAATGCAGCCTTCCGTTCGATCCTTGTCATCGCGGCTCGACCACAAGACATTGAATCGCCCGGCCGAAATATCCATGCGCATCGCCAAGGCGCGAGACGGCGAGACCGGCGCCGTCAGCGCCCAGGGTCATCTCGGAATTCAACAAGATCCAGTCGCCCACCGGCTGCCGGGCAAACGTCACCGTCAGATCGGCGTTGATAAAACTCCAGCGGCTGAAATCCAGCACCGCCGAGACACCGTTGGAGCAGTCCGCCGCCAGCGCGGTTCTCATCGCTTGCGAGACCGGCGCACCCTCGACGATCGGACGATCGGCACGAAACCATATCGCCGCGGAGCCCAGCTTGAGGAAGCCGCCTTTGACGGCGCGAAGCGACACCCCGCCCAAAAAGCTGCTGGAGTTTTGCGGCTCTGCACGGCCGGCCTCCGGGCCCGGAACGTCGATCGGCATTTCCGGCACGACATCTTCAGGCAAAGTCACCGCCTGCGTTCTAATCTTGAGAACGGTGGCGCGCACAACTTCAACGCCGTTCGCCGAAAGGCGGACCGCACAGAGCTGAATCTTGCGGCCCTCACGCACCACTTCGGTCTCGATCGTGAGCGGCGCCACCGGCACCGGGCGCATCAGGTCCACGGTCAGCCGTGCGACATGCATCGGCTGCGGCGATGGAATGCGCTCGGCGGCCCACACAACCAGAGCCGACGGCGCGCCACCATGCTGCATGCTCGGATCCCACGGACCCGCGGCATGTTCGCTCGTGACCACGCGATTGCCTTCGACGCGAAAGACAGCTTCCATGATGCGCGCTTGCTCCGGCCTGAACGCTTCTCCTCGCCTAGAGCGGCGCGTCGACCGCCGCGTCGTATTCTTTCTTGAGCCGCGCGACCAATTCCGAGACCGGCTGCACCTTATCGACGCTGCCGATGCCCTGTCCGCTGCCCCAGATTTCCTTCCAGGCCTTCGGCTTGTTGCGCTCGCCGCTGGCGTCGGTGCCGAAGTTCATTTTCGATGGATCGGATACCGGCAGATTTTCCGGGTCCATGCCGGCCGCGACGATCGAGGGCTTGAGGTAATTGCCGTGAACGCCGGTGAACAGATTCGAATAGACGATGTCGTCGGCGGTCGATGACGCGATCATCTCCTTGTAGTTTTCCGGAGCGTTGGCTTCCAGCGTCGCGATGAACGCCGAGCCGATATAGGCGAAGTCTGCACCGAGCACGCGGGCAGCGCGAATGGCACCACCGGTACCGATCGCGCCCGACAGGGCGATGGGACCGTCGAACCACTGCCGGGTCTCGGCGACGAAAGCGAACGGGGAAATCGCGCCGGCATGACCGCCTGCGCCGGCGGCCACCAGCACCAGCCCGTCCGCACCCTTCTCAATCGCCTTGTGTGCGAACTTCTGGTTGATGACGTCGTGAAACGTGATGCCGCCCCAGCCGTGCACAGCCTGATTCAGTTCCTCGCGCGCGCCGAGCGAGGTGATGACCATCGGCACCTTATGCTTTTCGCAAACGGCCATATCCTGATCGAGGCGGTTGTTCGATTTGTGCACGATCTGGTTGACCGCGAACGGCGCGGACAGACGATCGGGATGCGCCTTGTCGTGTGCTGCGAGTTCTTCCTTGATCCGGTGCAGCCATTCGTCCAGCAGTTCCGCGGGACGCGCGTTCAGCGCTGGAAACGAACCGACAATTCCTGCCTTACATTGCGCGATGACGAGATCCGGTCCCGATACGATGAACAATGGTGAACCGATCGCCGGAATTGAAAGACGATTTTTGAACAAAGCAGGCATCGACATCAAAAAAATCCTCTTCCGCAGAATGAAACGCGCGCGAGCACTGGTGCCGCGGCAATTGCCACGGTCTTAGGGGCTACAGCGATTTCTTGAAAGGGGCTTGCGTTTACTGGCAGAGGGCCCGGGTGACGAAATTTTCTGTCCGGCAGGCGCCCTGACCGGAAAAATACGCCTTTGCCGAGCATTTTTGGGCGGTTTCAATGTCAACGCTCTTACCGTCGGCGTAGCCCTTCTCCTTGCAGAGCTGATCTGCCGCTAGCTTGCAGTCCGGAGCACCGTTGGCCGCAGGAGGGCAAAGCGTACGCCCGCTGGCCATCGTCTGGCCGGACAGCGGCGCGATCCGCTTCAGGCTGTCGCTGGCATCCTTGGCCGCATCCTTGGCGCTGGAATTCAGCCCGTCGAGCGCCTTGCTGGGGCTGGGCAATGTCGATCGCAGGCCTGACGCGGAATCCTTCAACAGCTTGCCGATTTCCTCGACCAGCCCCGGATTACTCGCCGGAGGTGCGGGCTCAGGCGCAGGCGGAGCGGCTTGCTGCGACGGCGCAACCTGGGGCTGGGGTTGAGGTTGCTGCGGCCAAGCCGCCACGGTCCCACATGCGGTGAGGACGGCCACCATCAGGATCATGCGTCCCCGCACGTCCACGAACAAATCGCCGGTGAGACTGGACATAGCCAAAGCGTATCCCGCTGCCGCTGCCGGGAAAAGGCTTATGTCCCGCGCGATTTCGCTGCGCGAACGCCGCCTAGAACAACCGGAAAGCGACGATGAAACCAAGCACCAGACCGCCAGCCAGTATCGCCACCCACAGGCCGAGGCGCTTCTCGATGACTTCGCGAATCCATGTGCCGTAACGATTCAGCACGATCGCGACGATGAAAAATCGCCCGCCACGCGCGATGATCGAGAAGACCACGAACAGCAGCAAATTATAGTTGGCGAAGCCGGAGGTGATTGTGACGAGTTTGTACGGGATCGGCGTGAGGCCTTTCAGCAGGATGATCCACGCGCCGTATTCGGCATAAGACGCACGGAACGCCTCCACCTTGTCGCCGTAGCCATAGAGATTGATCAGCCACTGCCCGACGCTGTCATAAAGCAGCGCGCCGATGGCATAACCGACGACACCGCCCGCGACCGACGTCACCGTGCAAACCAGCGCGTAAAGCCATGCTTTCTTCGGCCGCGCCAGCGACATCGGGATCAGCATAACGTCCGGCGGTATCGGAAAGAACGAACTTTCAGCGAACGACACAGCCCCCATCAGCCAGAGGGCGTAGGGCTTGTCGGCGGCGGCAATGCACCAGTCATACATTCGTCTCAGCATGGCGCGATGAACCACCGTCCGGCCGATTTGTCCATGTGCAGGAATGTGTAATTTCGCGGCTAATCAGCGCCGTTTCTTCAAGCGGCCGCTCTGGAGCGCGACAATTGGCCGCCGCGCAACACTTTCAGGCGCCGATGGCGGGGTCATTTTCTCAGCCGCCTTCGGCGCAGCGCGGGATTTGTCGGGCATATGCGGCTTGTCGGCGGACACTTTCGGCAACTTCTCGGCGATGCCCTGGGCACGTTCGCGGCGGTCCATTTCAGCCCACACATCGTCCGGGCGAACGCCGGCCGCGACCCACAGCACCGACAGATTGTAGAGCAGATCGGCGCTTTCCCGGATCACAGCATCGGAGTCGCCGTTGACCGCATCGATGACCACTTCGATGGCTTCTTCAGCGAGTTTCTTGGCCATTTTCGCGGGGCCGCGCTGAAACAGCCGCGCGGTTCGAGACGTCGCCGGATCGAGATCCTTGGCCGCAATCACCGCGTGATAAAGCCGTTCCAGCGAATCACTCATTCTTCCAACCTAGATCAAATCCCTCGCCAGCGTGTTAACGGCGGCCTCAACAGGCTGAAAACGCTTCAAAAAAGCAAATCGCCGGGATTGCTCCCGGCGAACGCGTCAGCCTGATCGGCCCGTCAGTCGCGTGGCATGGCTAGTAGCCGCCGCCGTAATAGGCCGGGCCGCCGTAGTAACGCCCACCGTAATAGGGATTGCCGCCGTAGTAGTAGTTGTCGCGATAGTAGTCGCGGCGGCGCTGCTCGGCGACGATGGCACCAACGGTTCCGAGCGCCAGACCCATGAAAGCAAGGCCGGCGGCGTTGTTGTTGCGATAGCCGCGGCGCACCGCACGGCGGCGCGCACGGGAGCTGAAATCAGTGGCTTCGCTGACATTGGCTGGCTCCGCGGATGAAGCCTTGGCTGCCGGTGCAGCCACCGGATGCGCCTCTGCGACCGGCGGAACGGCCATGGTCAAGACCAGTGCAGCAGCCGTCGCCAGAACCGCAGCTCGGCTGAAGGGTGACGGCAAAGTCTTATAAATCGGCATTTCAACGTCCTCACAGGTCATCCCTGGCCAAAACGGCCAGCGGGAGGATAACCCCAATCATTAC
>CALRLJ020000240.1:0-6089 GCA_943368635.1 Sediminibacterium ginsengisoli
CGCGAGTATCGTCATTGCCTGCGGCATGAAAACCATTGCAAGGACCAGCAACACGACCTGCGACGCGAACAGCAACGTGAAAATGCGATTGCTGAACAGCTTGGCGGCGGCCTCGCCCCGCTCGCCGTGGACATGCGCATAGGCCGGAACGAAGGCGGCGTTGAACGCCCCTTCGGCAAAGATCGCCCGGAAATGATTGGGAAGCCGCAACGCCACGAAAAACGCGTCGGCCAGCGGGCCTGCACCGAGGATCGCCGCGAGCATGATGTCGCGCGCGAAGCCCGTGACCCGCGAGAGAAGCGTATAACCGCCGACGGTGAAAATGCGCCCGAGCATCCGCTGTTTCTACAGTATGGAACTGGGGCGCAAAATGCTCAAATCATGAAGAAAGCGCGTCGCGCACAGCCTTGATGACGCGATCCTGAGCCGCCTGATCGAGATAGGCGTGCATCGGCAGGCTGATAACGTCGTCGGAGAGCTTTTCGCTGACCGGCAATCCGCCCTCGGCCACCGGATAGTGCTTGTAGGCGGTCTGCTGGTGCATCGACTTCGGATAATAGATCGCGGTCGGAACACCCTGCGCCTTGAGCGCCTCGGCGAATGCCTCGCGCCCGCCATGCGGCAGCCGGATGGTGTACTGTGCCCAGACCGAGGTGTTGCCATCGGCCACCCGCGGGGCGGTCACGATATTATGCAGCGCGTCGAAATAGCGGCTCGCCACCTTGTTGCGCGCCGCGATCTCGTCGTCGAAAATCTTCAGCTTCTCGATCAGGATCGCGGCCTGCATGGTGTCCAGCCGCGCCGTCAGGCCGAGGCGAACATTGTCGTATTTCTCGGTGCCCTGCCCGTGAACGCGAATGCTGCGCAGCCGCTCAACGAGCCCGGCATCGTCGGTGAAAATCGCGCCGCCGTCGCCGAAGCAGCCGAGCGGCTTGGCGGGAAAGAAGCTGGTCGCCGTCGCAAGCCCGAAGGTGCCGAGGCGCTTGCCTTTGTAGGTCGCACCGAACGACTGCGCGGCGTCGTCCAGCACAAACAGCCCTTCGCTCTTTGCAAGATCGGCAATCGCGTCGTGATCGGCGCTCTGGCCGAACAGATCGACCGGAATGACTGCCTTCACCTTGAGGCCGAGCTTGCGGGCGGTCGCGATACCCTTCTTGAGCGACGCAACGTCCATGTTGAACGTGGTCTCGTTGACATCGACGAACACCGGCGTCGCGCCCGTGAGTGCCACGACCTCGCCGGTCGCGCAGAACGTAAACGACGGGCAGATCACCGCATCGCCGGGGCCGACGCCCTGCGCCATCAGCACCATCAGCAGCGCATCTGTACCGCTGGCACATGCGACGACGTATTTCGAGCCGCAGTAGGCAGCCAGATCGGCCTCTAACTGAGTCACTTCGGGGCCGTTGATGAACTGGCAATGGGTCAGCACGCGTGCAACGGCGTCATCGATTTTCGTTCCCAGGCGGCGGCGCTGCGCGACGATGTCGATAAAAGCCACGGGTTCTGATCGCAAATGCTGGTTCATGATGCGTGTCGTATCCATTTCGAAAGAAAGAAGTCTGCCGTCAGCTTGCGACGGCGCGCGGTCCCTTGCGCAGCGGCGCTGCGATGGAGCCGGCCGGAACATCGAGACACTTGATCGCGATTTCGAGGCTCGCGACGCCTTCGTCGCCGGTGACCGCAGGCGCGTTGCCGCTTCGCACCGCGTCGAGGAACGCGACCAGTTCGGCGCGCAGCGGCTCGTCGTGACCGACCGAAAGATGACGCATCGAGTAGCTGCCGTCGCGCTGGAAGCCGAAACACTCGGTCACCTGCCGCGTCAGCAGATCGCCCTGAACATACTTGCCGCGCGTCGCCACCGTGACGCTGCGCGCCTTGAACGGCGTCAGCCAGTTGGTGTTGATATGCGCGAGCACGCCGGACGCGGTACGGAACTGAAGCAGCGCGATGTCTTCGCGCTCGGCGACGGCGCTGGCAAGCTGCGGCTGCACGTCAACGATGTCGGATTCGGTGAACCAGCGGATCAGGTCGATGTCGTGAACCGCAAGATCGATCACCACGCCGACATTCGACATGCGCGGAGGAAACGGACCGACGCGCGTGATGGCGATGGAGAGGATCTCTTCGTCCTTGATAGCCTGCTTGATCGCAGCCACCGCCGGATTGAAGCGCTCGACGTGACCGACCATCAGCGTCACACCGGCTTCGCGCGCCGCGTTGACGATCTCGTTGCCCTCTTCGACCGAAGATGCGATCGGCTTTTCGACGAGAACGTGAATCTTTCGCGCGATGCAGGCGAGCGAAACATCGCGATGAAGATGGGTCGGCGCGGCGATGGTCACTGCATCGGGACCGACCTCGAGCATTTCTTCCAGAGTGGCGAACGTCGGGCAGCCGACGATCTCGGTTGCGCGCGTGCGATGCGCCGGAAGCGGATCGACGATGCCGACCAGTTCAACACCCGGCAGACCGGCCAGCACGCGGGCATGGTTGGTGCCCATCACCCCGGCGCCCACGACGCCAACGCGCAACACGCGATCGCTACCAGCAGCATTCTTTGCCGACACAGTCGAACTCATCTTTGAAACCTTTGAAATCCGAACTCCGGGCCGAGTCGCTCGGCCGCTCCCACGCCGAATGTCCTAGCATGCCGTCATATATGTGGCGAACGGCACCGCCTCGAACCCTTACACGTTTTGATTCAAACCATTACATCGCGCAACGGCATAACCCGTTGAAAAACTGGAATCTTTCCAGAGTTGCCGGGCACAATTCCGCCTCACGACCGCCGATAGTCATCCTCGATGCGGATGATGTCGTCTTCGCCGAGATAGCTGCCGGTCTGAACTTCAATCAGTTCCAGCGGAATCTTGCCGGGATTTTCCATGCGATGAACCGCACCGATCGGAATGTAGATGGACTCGTTCTCGTGAACCATCTTCTGCAGATCGTTCACCGTGACCAGTGCGGTCCCCCGCACCACGATCCAGTGCTCGGACCGGTGATGATGCTTCTGCAGCGACAGCCTACCACCGGCCTTCACGATAATCCGCTTCACCTGATGCCGCTCGCCGGTATCGAGCGACTGATACGATCCCCACGGCCGATGAACCTTGATGTGATCTTCGGTCACCTGCGGCGCGACGGCTCTCAGTTTTCCGACCAGCCGCTTCAATCCGTTCGGATCGCTTTGGCGCGATACCAGAATGGCGTCCTGTGTTGCAACGACCACTAGATCGTCGACGCCTTCCAGCGCAACCAGCGCCTTGTCGGTGGAGACGTTGCAGTTGCGCGAGTCCTCGAACACCGTGAGGCCCTGCGACACGTTACCGTGCTCGTCCTTGTCCGAAAGCTCCCATACCGCGTGCCATGACCCGACATCGGACCAGCCGCAGGACACGGGCACCACGGCCGCGTGCGTGGTCTTTTCCATCACGGCGTAATCGATGGAAATCGGAGTGGCCTTGCCGAACGAGTCCAGCGGGAGCGTTACAAAGCCGAGGTCGCGGCCCGCAGTCTCGACCGCTTCGACCAGCGTGGCGACGCTGTCAGCATCGACGCTGCGATATTCGTCGAGCAGCATCTGCGCGCGGAACATGAAGTTTCCGCAGTTCCATAGATAGCCGTCGGCAACATACCCCACGGCTGTTGCGTGATCGGGCTTCTCGACGAATGTCGCAACCTTGCGCACATCTCCGGAAATCACATCGCCGGGCCGGATGTAACCGTATTCCGTTGCAGGCCGCTCGGGCAGAACGCCGAACGTCACGATGCGCCCGGCATTCGCGACGCTTAACGCTTTCCGGCACGCCTGAACGAAAGCCGCCGGGTCGCGCACGACATGGTCCGCAGCCAGCGCCAGCACCACCGCGTCCGCATCGCGGGTCAGCGCGAAGGCAGCACCCGTCGCAATCGCCGGACCGGAATCGCGCCGGGCGGGTTCGAGAAGAATATCGGCCTCAAGGCCGATCTCGTTCAGTTGTTCCAGCACCATGAAGCGATAGGCCGCATTGGTGATGACGATGGGACGCGCAAACAAGCCCGGATCGCCGACGCGGAGCATCGTGTCCTGAAACGTCGAATGCGAACCGAACAACCGCAGGAACTGCTTCGGCCGCCCCTCGCGCGACGCAGGCCACAGCCGGGTGCCCGCCCCGCCGCACATAATCAATGGAATGATGCGCTCGCTCATGCGTCCTCAAAATAACTCAGGATATTTGATGATACTCGCGAAACCACGCCGCAAACCGCGCGATGCCGTCTTCAATCGTTGTTGAGGGCTTGAAATCGACCTCGCGCATCAAATCGTCGACGTCCGCGTAAGTGGCCGGCACGTCGCCCGGCTGCATCGGCAGCATGTCTTTCGCCGCCTTGCGCCCGAACTCTTTTTCGAGAATCTCGACCACCTTGGTCAATTCCTCGGGATGATTGTTGCCGACGTTGAAAACCCGCCACGGCGCCGCACTGGTTCCGGGATCGGGAGCAGTCCCCGGCGCCTTGATCTGCCCAACCGGCGCATGATCGATCAGGCGCACAATCGCTTCCGTCACATCGTCGACGTAAGTGAAGTCACGGCGCATGTCGCCGTGGTTGAACATCTTGATCGGCTTGCCTTCGAGGATCGCCTTGGCGAACAGGAACATCGCCATGTCAGGGCGGCCCCACGGGCCATACACCGTGAAGAAGCGCAGGCCTGTCGTTGGAATGCGATAGAGGTGGCTATAGGAATGGGCCATCAGCTCGTTGGCCTTCTTCGAAGCCGCATAGAGACTGACCGGATGATCGACGCTGTCATGCACCGAGAACGGCAGCTTGGTGTTGGAGCCGTAGACCGACGACGACGACGCATACAGCAAATGTTTGCACGCGTTATGGCGGCAGCCTTCGAGGATGTTGATGAAGCCCTGAAGGTTGGCGTCCACATAGGCATGCGGATTCTCGATCGAGTACCGTACCCCCGCTTGCGCCGCGAGATGAATGACCACCGGAAAGCGTTTCGCGCTGAACAACTCCG
Source organism: Sediminibacterium ginsengisoli (assembly GCA_943368635.1). GTDB lineage: Bacteria > Pseudomonadota > Alphaproteobacteria > Rhizobiales > Xanthobacteraceae > Afipia. The sequence goes on from CALRLJ020000240.1 coordinate 5,018, forward strand.
CAACAGATGACCGATCGACAAGATCGAGCTTGACGAAGCTGAACGATGGATCGTTCTTCAGCACGTCGAGGCGCGCTTCCTTCAGCTTCGGATCGTAGTAACTGTTGATGTTGTCGAGCCCGGTGACCCGATAACCCGCCTGGAGAAGTTTCTGCGACAGGTGAAAGCCAATAAAACCCGCCGCACCTGTCACAAGTACCGTCTGATCCGACATTCTGTTCACCATCCGGCGATCAAAGACGCCACAACTCAATGCCGTCAGGCAAGCTGTCGCGATCGAGCCTCATCTTTACGTCGAGAACAAGACCGCGGCCGCCAGCCAGCATCTTCTGAATCAGCGGCCAGCCGGCATCGATGTAACTCTTGTGTGCGACCGCCATGATGACCGCATCGGCGGGCTGCAGCGCGCCGGCATCGACCAGCTTCACACCGTACTCGTGCATGGCATCTTCAGGGTCGGCCATCGGATCGTTGACCTGCACCTTGAGGCCGAAGGATTCCAGTTCGCGAATAATATCGATCACGCGTGAATTGCGCGTATCCGGAACATCTTCCTTGAACGTCAGACCGAGAATGGTGACGACCCCGCCACTGCTCTTCCGGCGCAGCAAGCCGCGGATACATTCCCGCGCCACGCGCTGGCCCATACCGTCGTTAATACGGCGGCCTGCAAGAATGACTTCGGGATGATACCCTGCCCGCTCGGCGCGATAGGTCAGATAGTACGGATCCACCCCGATGCAGTGTCCGCCGACAAGCCCCGGCTGGAACGGCATGAAATTCCACTTGGTCCGCGCCGCGGCAAGCACGTCGCCGGTGTCGATATTCAGCGCCTGGAAGATCAGCGACAACTCGTTCATGAAGGCGATGTTCAGATCGCGTTGCGTATTCTCGATCACCTTGGCGGCTTCGGCGACCTTGATCGACGGCGCGCGGTGAATCCCGGCGGTGACGACCGATCCGTAAACGCCCGCGACGATGTCGAGGGTCGGAGCATCCTGCGCCGAAACGACTTTGGTAATCGTCTCGAACCGATGCTGTTTGTCGCCGGGATTGATCCGCTCCGGCGAAT
>CALRLJ020000241.1:0-6078 GCA_943368635.1 Sediminibacterium ginsengisoli
AACATCCTGAGCGCGGCTTTGTGATCCTCGACGATTTGCAGCGGCAATCGATCGAGCCGCTGGCGGCAAAGCTCGGTATCACCGGACTGTCATCGGCCGATTATGATTATCTCACGCGGGGTTGGCATAGCCTGAACCCGTGGCCGGACAGCGTCGGCGGCCTGACCCGCCTCAAGACGAAGTTTATTATCGGGCCGCTGTCCAACGGCAATGTCGCGCTCCTGACCAATATGGCCAAGCATGCCGGCCTGCCGTGGGATCTGGTACTCAGCGCCGAAGTGTTCAAACACTACAAGCCGGATCGCGAAGCCTATCTTGGTGCTGCAAAGATTCTCGGTCTCGTGCCGGGGCAGGTGATGCTGGTCGCGGCGCACAACAACGATCTGGCAGCGGCGCAGTCGTTCGGTCTGAAGACGGCCTTTGTGCCGCGTATCACGGAATACGGTCCGTTGCAGAACCGGGATTTCAAGGCCGACGGAAACTGGGATTATGTGGTCGAGGACTTCAACGATCTGGCCAGCAAGCTTGGCTGCTGAACGCACTTTCGCGGATCATTGAACGCCCGCGCTTCGTGCTTACCTGCGGAAGGCATCATGACGCTCCCTGCATCCGCACTGCCTGTTGAATCGGTCCCCGCCTTCCTCGGCGTGAGCCAGTCTGTGACCGGCCGGGTCTGGCGCGACCGGCTCGATCCGCGCGGTGCAGCGAAAGCGCTCGCCATCGCGCAGCGCTATCAGGTGCCGGAAATGCTGGCGCGGATCATCGCGGGCCGCGGCATCGACATCGACGCGGTCGATGATTTTCTCGACCCAACCATTCGCAAGCTGATGCCCGATCCGCTAACCGTCACGGAGATGGAAGCTGCGGCCAGACGTATCGCCGATGCGGCAACGCGCGGAGAGAAGGTCGCAATCTTCGGCGACTATGATGTGGACGGCGCGACGTCAGCCGCGCTGCTGACATGGCATCTGCGTCATTGCGGCCTCGATCCGCTGATCCACATTCCTGACCGCATCTTCGAAGGCTACGGCCCCAACGTGGAAGCCGTGCGCGGTCTCGCCGGCAAGGGCGCGACGCTTCTGGTCACGGTCGATTGCGGCACCACCAGCATCGAACCGCTGGCCGAGGCCAAGAAGCTCGGTATGGACGTGGTGGTGATCGATCATCATCAGTGCGGCGACGAACTCCCCGTGGTGGATGCACTGGTCAATCCGAACCGTCTCGACGATCTGTCGGGCCTCGGGCATCTCGCCGCTGTCGGCCTTGTGTTCGTCACGCTGGTCGCCGTGAACCGCGAGCTGCGTGCGCGCAATTTCTGGAGCGATGTTCGTCCGGAGCCGAACCTGCTCGATGTGCTGCATCATGTCGCGCTCGGCACCGTCGCCGATGTCGCGTCTCTCACCGGCCTGAACCGTGCCTTCGTCGCCAAGGGTCTGATCGCTCTGCGCCGCCGCGACCACGTCGGTCATACCGCACTGATGGATGTGGCGCGCCTGAGCGGTCCGCCAGAAGCCTGGCATCTTGGGTTCATGCTGGGGCCGCGCATCAATGCGGGCGGCCGTATCGGGCGCGCGGATCTCGGCGTCCGGCTGCTGCTGGAAGGCGATGTTTCGGAAGCGGCACGGATTGCCGCTGAACTGGATCGGCTGAACACCGAACGCCGCGTCATCGAACAGATGGCGGAAGCGCAGGCCGAAGCCGAGGCGCTGGCGTCGCTCGGGCTTGACGACAAAGGTTCTGTGATCGTCACGGCCTCCGAAGGCTGGCATCCGGGTGTGGTTGGTCTTGTGGCCTCGCGCCTGAAGGAAAAGTTTTCGCGCCCGGCTTTTGCCGTCGCGCTCGAGCCCGGCGGTATCGGCACCGGATCGGGTCGTTCCATTCCGGGAGTCGATCTTGGCCGGGTGGTGCGGGAGGCTGTGAAGGAAGGAATCCTGCTGAAAGGCGGCGGGCACGCGATGGCAGCGGGCATCACCTTGAAGAAGGATCGCCTTGCGGAGTTTCGTGCCTTTGTTGAATCCGAACTGGCTGCGACGGTTACCGATGCACGACATGCCAACGAGTTGTTTATCGATGGCGCGGTGAGCGCACGCGCCGTAACCACGGACTTTGTTGCAACCATGAACCGCGCCGGACCGTACGGCGCAGGCAATCCCGAACCGCTGATCGCGCTGCCGTCACATCAACTGGTATTTGCCGATGTGGTGGGGCAGGCGCATCTGCGGCTTCGCTTCAAGTCGGGTGACGGGGCTGTCGTCAACGGCATCGCGTTCCGCTCGGTCGGGCAGAAGCTCGGCAATGCGCTGATCGAAAATCGCGGTCAGATGCTGCATGTCGCCGGATCGCTCACGGTCGACCGCTGGCAAGGCTCCGAGCGTGTGCAGATGCGCGTGACCGATGTCGCGGTGCCCGATCTTGGGCCTGCTGTTATTCGGTAACCATGTGATCGTCATTGCGAGGAGCGTTTGCGACGAAGCAATCCAGCTTCCTGCTTGTCGCTCTGGATTGTTTCGCTGCGCTCGCAATGACGGTGGTTACGTTCCCTGTCTTAGCCGCGCCAGCACCTTCAGTCCGCCGTAGCCGTCCGCGGGCAGCAGTCCAGCTTTGGTCTGGAAATCCTTCACCGCCTTCATGGTGTCGTTGCCGACGCGGCCATCGGTGCCGCCGGTATCGAATCCCGCCTTGGTAAGACGTGTCTGCACTTCCTGTACCTCCGCAAGCGTGAGCGCGCGCTCGGAGCCGGGGAAGGGCTGGACGAACGGGCCTGCGCCCTGAATGCGGTCGCCGAGATGAACGATGGCGAGGGCGTAGTTCATCGACGGGTTGTAGCTTTTCACGGCGTAGAAATTCGGCCCCAGCAGGAACGAAGGTCCGCCTTGCACAGGCGTCCAGAGCTGGGCTGAATCGTTCGGGCGCGGAAACGGCTGGCCATCGGCGCGGATCACACCCGCAGCGGCCCATTTCGCGTAAGACTGGCTGCCGCTCTTCGATGCGGTCGCACCCTTCACTTCATATCCCCAATGCTCACCGCGGCGATATTTGCCGCGCTTCACGAGATAACGCGCGCTGGAGCCGAGCGCATCGTCCGGCCTGCCGAACGGCGAAACGCGGCCATCGTTGTCATAGTCGAAACCGACATTGAGCCAGACTTCCGGCATCCATTGGGTATGGCCCATCGCGCCGGCCCATGAGCCGCGCATTTCCTCCGGCGTGCTCCAGTGCTTATCGACGATGCGCAGCGCGTTGATGAGTTCGGTTTCCCAGTAAGCGCGGCGGCGGGGTTCGTTCCACGCCAGCGCGACCAGCGATGGAAATACGGGGCGCATATGGTTCTGCTGCACCAGAGGATCGCCATAAGCCGTCTCGACGCCCCACAGCGCCAGCAGCGTGCCGCGCTCGACGCCGAAATCCTTTTCGATCCGCGTGAACAGGGCGCCGTATTTCTGCAACGCTACCTTGCCGGCAGCCAGCCGCCAGTCGGAGACGCGGCGGTTGATATACTGCCAAAGCTGCTCGTTGAATTCCGGCTGCTTGCGCATTTTCGCAAACACGCTCATGTCCGGTTCGATGCGGCTGAGTACGCTGATGTATGTGCCTTCGGAAATCCCCTTCGCGAGCGCGCGGGCACGAAAGCCTTCGCGCCACTGATCGAAGCCGGGTGGGCTTGCGAACGCCGCCAATGGATTAGCGATCAGCGCTCCTGCACCCAATGCCGAACTCAGCAGCGTGCGTCGCGTGAAGGTGGCCGTATCGGAAGAATCTCTTTGCGTCATGGCGTCAGTCTAGCCCGGCTGGTCCGGTTCGGCCAAAGGTCAATCTGCCGCGGAACCCCGCCTCTATCTGGTGCTATCGTCCTTTGCATCACGCGATGGACCATCTGCGGACGGCATGGCATGCGCCATTGCAGGTGCTTCGGCAGGCGGCTGGATGTATTCGCGACCGCGGCCGCCGATCAACCGCTCATAGGACGAGATCAGGGTGACGTAGGGATTGACCCAGAGCCAGCCGTCGCGCGTGAACACCTGAATGTCGAAATGCAGGTGGCTCGTGGTGCCGCCGGGGCGGTTCTGAAAATTCGAGACCACGCCGATTCTTTCGCCCTCGGCCACGTGCCGTCCATGAACGATCCCGTCCGCGTCGAGGCGGGCTGGGTTCATGTGGATGTAGCGAAAGCGAATGTGCTCGTTGCGCGTGTTAACCAGCAGGAATACGGCCTGCTGCCTGGGTGTCCGCACCAGCACGCCGTCGCGAACGGCCACGGTCGGGAAAATATCGGGCATGCAGCGGTCGGCGCCATCGTTGCGCAAATGGCAGGACGACGGCCGGATGTCCTGACCCTGATGCCCCATGCCGTTGGCGCATTGTCCGACGCCGAAATCCCGCGTCTCGCAGAAATTATCCTGCCAAGGATAGCTGTAATTCTCCTTGGCGGATTCATCGAACACCAGCGGCTTGTCATTCCGCTTGCAGCGATACGGGTCGCCCTTGGTCGGTGCCCATGAGACCCGCCCGGTGAGATTGCAGTCACCCCAGTTCATGAACGATTGCGAGTTGGCGAATGCCGGGGCTTTCTTGATCGGAAAACGAATTTGCGAATAGACCGTGAAATCCTGATGGCCGCCTTGTCCGCGATAGCCGCTGTTGGCGATGATCTCGCCGGGCGGGCGATAGGTGAAATCCGCGTCGTATTCGATTGGCCGTTCCGAGACGTAGGACTCGATGTTGAAGCGCGCATTACGAGGTGTGCCGCCAGCGACCCGCAAACTTTTCAGGAACAGTTCGGCCACAGGCGAAGCCTCGCGGCAGGAGAGGCGCTTGCTGCGTGCCACGCTGTCGAGGCATTGAATGGTCACCACGTAAGGAACGCCGAACCGCGTAAACGCGTAGCGCACATAGCCCTCGCGGATGATCCGCCGCAGGTTCGGGAACTGGGTGGCCAGCGCTTTGACGGGGTCGCCTTTTCCCGCAAGCGGGTCTTTGATGTCGTAGATCAGCAGCGATGAGGTAATCTGGACTTCGATCGGCTCGGAATAAACCCGCGACGGCATGTTATCGCCTGCGCCACGGTCGAGCATGAAAACCGCGTCGTAGCCGGATGGCCCGGCCTCAAACATGCTGGCGGCCCGGAAACCTGCCTGATACCGCGCGATCAGAAGATTGACCGCGCCGCTCCGGCGGTCAGCGAGATACAGGGCACTGTCGAACGGCAGCAGCACCGGGACGGGGCTGAGTTCGACGCGGGGAAAGATCGGCGACGTGACGGCGTTGATCTGCGAGATCGCCGTGATGCGCGGTGCGCCGGATTGGCGCGACGGCCGCTGGCCAGTGAAGGCGAAATTATCGACGGCAAGCGGCTGCGAATCGATTTCGGCTTTGAGCTGGGTTGCAGCGGCAGGCCAGTTTGGCTTGACGATGGAAATCGCGGGGGTTCTGAATTCCCCGGCGTGAACAGGTCGGGCGAGCACGGCGAAATACAGCGAGGCAAGGGACAGGAGACAGCACCAGTAATTCCCCGATGCCATCCGCCTGTTGCCCGCTGCCCTCGCTGCTCTCAACACATCCCCGCGAGACCTGCGCTTAGTCTTTAGCGCGCTCGACGTAAGAACCGTCCTCGGTCATCACGACGATGCGGGTGCCGGTGCCGATGTGCGGCGGAACCAGCGTGCGGACGCCGTTCGACAGCATCGCGGGCTTGTAGGACGATGATGCGGTCTGGCCCTTGGTCACAGGCTCGGTATCGACCACTTCAAGCGTGGTGCGCTGGGGCAGCACGATCGCAACCGCATTGTTGTCGAAAATCGACAGCTTGACGGTCATGTTTTCCTGCAGGTAGGGCGCCTGAGTGCCGACCACGTCCTTGGGAACCAAGAGCTGGTCGTAATTCTCGTTGTTCATGAAATGGAAGCCGTCGCCGTCTTCGTACAGGTAGTTGAAGTCGCGATCCTCGACGAATGCCCGTTCCACCTGATCGGTGGTCTTGTAGCGTTCGGAAACCTTCGTGCCGTCGCTGATTCGGCGCATTTCGATCTGGCTGACCGGGGTTCCCTTGCCGGGATGGATGTTCTCCGCGGTCAGAACGAC
>CALRLJ020000242.1:0-6050 GCA_943368635.1 Sediminibacterium ginsengisoli
GACACCGAGATGCCGAGCAGCGACGCCATTTCCTTGTCCTGCGATGTCGCCTGCAGCTTCTTGCCGAGCATGGTCTTCTCGAAGAACCAGTAGTTGAAAATCACCAACGCGATAGTGACCGCAATAATCAGCAGGTACTGGCTGTCGAGATAGACCGGCCCCAACTGGATGCCCTGCGTCTCGAACCAGCCTTCCAGCACTTGCGGCGCGGGTCCGTAGATCGCCAGCACCGAATTAGCCAGGAAGATCGATGCGCCGATGGTCGCGATGATGACCGGCAGGAAGGTGCGATGACGCAGCGGATAGTAGACGCCGAGATTGAAGATCACGCCGAACAACGCCATCCCGGCGAGCGAAATCAGGAACGATAGCCAGTACGGCCATTGCAGATCGACAGCGAACACTACCATCAGGAAGGCCGCCACCATCGAAAACTCGCCTTGCGCGAAGTTCACCACGTTGGTCGCCCGGAAGATCAGCACGAAGCCGAGTGCCACCAGCGCGTAGACCGAGCCGATGCCGATGCCCGTGAAGAGCAACTGAAGAATCTGATCCATGTAACACTCGGTGCAAGAAATGAAGACGCTGCGGAATGGATGGCATCTCAGCGGCGCGCAGGGTCACGAAGCAATCCGGAAATTATTGCTGTTGTTGCCGGATTGCTTCGCTTCGCCAGCGAGTGCGGCTTCGCATGCCCGCGAAAGCCGCCGCGGGTTATCTCTTCGCCTCGATGTGCTTGTCGAAGACGATGGCTCCCTTCTCGTTCTTCACGATATTGTAGCCGTGAAGGCCGTCGCCGTTTTCATCGAAGTTGTATTGGCCTTCGGCGCCTTCAAAACCCTTGATCGCGAGGATCGCCGCACGGACTTTTTCCGGCTCGGTGGATTTCGCCGTGTTCATGGCCTTGGCGAGAACCGTGATTGCGTCATATGTCCATGCACTCTGGTTGTCGGGCGCAAGCTTGTAGGCGTCGCGATAGGCTTTGCCGTAAGCCTTGGCGGTAGCGCTCGACTCTTCGGCGTAATCAGCCACGCCGTAAGTGCCGTACAACGACGCGCCGGCAAGCCGTGTCGATGAGACGCCGACGATGGACGGCGAGCCAACCCATGGAATACTGACACCAAGCTGGCGCAATTGACGAGCGAAGATGCCGAGATCGTTCTCGAACGTGAAGTACGAGCCCAGCACGTCGGCACCGGATTGCTTGATCGCCAGCACCACTGGAGTGAAATCCTGGCTCTGGTTCGCATAGCCCTGATCGAGCACCGGCGTGATGCCGAGCTTGCTCAATCCTTCGGTGAGCGCCTTGCCGCCCGCGGTGCCGAAGGCATCGGTGGAATGCAACACCGCCCATTTCTTCTTGCCGAGCGTGTTGGAGCCGTAGTCGGCGATCACACTGCCCGAATAGCTGTCGTTCGGGCGGAAGCGGAACAGCCACTTGTTACCCATGTGGGTCAGGTTGGGATCGGTTCCACCGATCGCCACCGGTTTGCCCAGCTTCAGTACGTCCGGCGCCATGGCGTGAACCTGTGTCGAGCGGATCGAACCCAAGAATGCGACGATGTCCGGTTGCGAAGCCAGCTTGGAGAACGCAAGCACCACACCAGGATTGGTGGTCTGATCGTCCTCGGTAATCAGCTCAAGCTGCTTGCCCATGACGCCGCCCGCCTTGTTGACGGCTTCGAGCGCAAGCTTGGCACCGTTCAATGCGAACTTGCCCTGTTCGGCCGCAGATCCCGTAACCGGGAGAACCTGGCCGATTTTGATCGTAGCACCTTGAGCGCCTGCATTTTTGATAAACGCGGGCGCCGCGAGAGTTGCGGCCACCCCGACAGAAAAATCGCGTCGCGTTAGTTTCATCGTCGTCCTCCCAAATGACCGTGCTTTTCCCGCCGGCCTTGAGGGGATTAGATGTCCGAAAAACGAGATTGTCTACCGATCCGCAGCGGAATTATCTCAAACATCCGATCATTGCGCTGCAACGCGCGAAATGGCGAAATAAAGGCCCGGAGGCGACCGATTGCCTCTCTGTCACAGGAGATACAAGAAGCGTCCGGCAGCAAATTTGTCATTTTGGTGCACTGCGCCACATTTTCGGGTGAACCAAAGCGTGCTATGAGCGACAAATAAATATCGCCCGCCAACGATGGTGTTTAGAAATGTCTTTCCCCGCTTCGTGTTTTGATTATCGCCGTTTTCGCAGTGCCGCCCTGGCCGCAGCCGTTCTAATGGTGCCGGCCCTCGCGCAGGCCGATTCCGCTCCGTTTGCCAATTTTGCAGGCAATTGGTCCGGAAACGGCACGATCACCATCGCCGAAGGCGGCACGGAACGCATTCGCTGCCGTGGCACCTACACCGTCGATGGCAGCGGCAACAACCTGCATCAGGTTCTGCGCTGCGCCAGCGACAGCTACAAGTTTGAGTTGACCAGCGACATTGCAGCCAGGGGTGGCAGCATCACCGGCTCCTGGAGCGAAGCCAGCCGCGGCGTCAATGGCACCGTCGAGGGCAGCATCTCGAATGGGCAAGTGAGCGCACTGGTTCAAACCAATGGTTATGCCGCGACATTCAATGTCGCGACCCGCGGCAACAGGCAGTCGGTCAATATCAGCTCCAAGGGCGAGCTTCGTGGCGTCACGATCAGCCTGGCGCGCGGCAACTAAAGCTTCGCAATCAACCGTCAAAAAGCCCGCCGATGGGAATTCGGCGGGCTTTTTGCTATCCGGTATCGGGTCTGCCTATTTGCCGCCCCACGCGGCTTTGATCCTGTGCGACGTGCTGATCAGCCACATCGCCGTCGGCCGCAGGATGAAAAGGTCAGCGATCAGCGCGGCGATCATCGAGAAGGCACTGAGCCAGCCGAACAGGCGCAGCGAGGGGAGATCCGAGAACACCGTGACTACGAGGCCGCACGCCAGCACGACGGTGGTCAGGATCAGGGCCGGACCAACCAGAACAGTTGCCCGCTCGACTGCCTGCGCCTCGTCCACGCCGGGTTTTTCTTCCAGCCTCAGGCGATTGAGGAAGTGGATCGTCGCGCTCAACCCCAAACCGAACGACACGGTGAGTGCGACCACGCTGGCAAATTGCAACCCCTCGCCCAGAAACCACAACACAGTGCCCGAAAGCACTACGGGGAAAATGCCCGGCAAAATGCTGGCGAACATGACGACGACCGAGCGGAAGGCCAGCCCGATGAAGACCGCCACCAGAAGAAACTCGATGGTGAGACCGTGGTTAAGTTTGCCGATCATGCTGGCGCTGTTGCGCGCGGCAATGGCGGACAGACCGGTCACGGCGATATTGTAACCGGGATGCGCGCTGCGGACCGCGCCCATCGCGGCGTCGAGTTTATCCACTGTCGGCAGGATTTGGCTCGAATCGAGATCGGGCACGCGCCCTGAAACCACCACCGCATCCTGCTTCTCGGAAATGAAGCGCCGCGACAGATATTTCGGCAGCACGTCGACGTACTCTTTCAGAATCGCCACATCGGAGCGGCCGGCCTTTTCGGCGAGCCAGCGCCGCAGAGTCTCGATCGACCAGACGTTGCCGACACCCGCCTGCTTCTCGACGATGGTGTGAACGGCGGCGATGGTGTCGAGCGTTTCCGGATCGTACAGCGATTTATCCTTCGGAAATTCGATCAGCACGTCGATCGGATTGGCGCCGGTCAGCTTGGCGTCGAGACGGCTTGAGGCTTCGACCGCCTGCTGCTTGTCCGGCACCTGATCGGCGAGCCGGTAACGCGGCTCAAGGCTGGCATAGATAGAGCCGAGACCGAGCACCACGAGCAGCGCAATCAGGCTGAAAAGACCGGGACGGCCGACCATTCGCTTGGCGATAAACGCGCAGAACGCGCGGAGGGCTTCGACGCCACGGTCCGCGCCTTTCACTTTGGTGGCGAGCAGGTTCTCCTTGCGCACCAGCAGCACACCGAACACCGGCACCAGCGACAGCACGGCGATCAACGCGATGATCGTCGCCATCAATCCGGCTTCACCAAAGGTGCGGATCAAGTCTGAGTCGGAAAACTGCAAGGCGAGAAACGAAAGCGCCGCCGTACCGTGGGTCAGCACGCAGGCCGGTCCCACCACCAGCACGGCATTGCGAAACGCCGTGTATTTGTCCTCACCCGCGATCAGCCGGTCGCGCGCCGCAAAGGTCAACTGCATGGAGTCGGCGAAGCTGATGACCATGATCAGCGGCGTCATCACATTCAGGAACATGTTGAGGCTGAATCCGAGCCAACCCAACGTGCCGATCGAAAGCAGGATCGCCAGAAGCGGCGGAAACGCCGCGACGATCATGAACGAGATACGGCGGAAGAAGATAATCGCGATAATGCAGCCGGCCAGAATGCCGGCAATGTTATAGGTCAGGCCGTCGCGCTCGACCGCATTGCGGATTTCGAGTTGCATCACCGGCACGCCGGACAACTGGCTGTCGAGGCCGGAGCCCTGGAGATCGTCCGTCATCGTCTTGCGGACTTCGCCGATGGTCGCGTTCAGTCCCTTATTGCCGACAATCGCAGGGTCCAGCGCGAGCACGATCAGCGCCAGCGTGCCGTCCTCCGACAGCAGCTTGCCCTTGATAACCTCGTTGTCGCGGACGCGTTTGATGAATTCCTGATAAGCAGCACCCTCCGGCAGCGTTTCCGGGAACAGCGCTGCGGGTAGTTTGCCGCCCTCGGGCGGCTGGCGGGCGGAGAACAGCGAAATGATCCCGCGCGTGCCGTCGATCAGTTGCAAGTCCGTGACCAGATCGCGCAACTTCTCAACCGAAGAGCGCTCCAGCAGCGACTTACCCTCCACCACCACCAGTACGTCATACTCGCTGGACGGGAAGCGCTTGGTCACTTCTTCATATTGCTTGTATTCGGGCGTATCGGACCGGAACAACTGGCTCAACGAATCGTCGATCTTGATCCGCTGAATGCCGAACACCGCGACGACGCAGAGCGCCAGCAGGATCGCCGCCGCCGTGCGCGGCGCGCGGAGCGCAATCAGCCCGATCCGCTCAAGGCCGAATGCGATGCTGAAGTGACGCTTTCCGGAATCGCCTTCAACAGGCTCTTTTGAAATCTGATGCAACGGGACGGTTCCGATTCGAAGGTAAGCCGACGTTTTATCTAACAGATTTATTGGGATAGCGAGCCGTGCCCGCCTAATAAAGCAGGATTAAGTGGCCTTTGCGACACATCCCGCCATGCTTCAACATGTCACCCTGGCTGAAACGCGACATTGCCGATGGGGCCAAATTTGCCCCAAAATGCGGCAGCAAGACAGCCCTGCCGTAGGACGAATACCGCCTTTTTACGCGCCGCCCGGTGCTGATATAACCCCCGCCATGTCGTACAAAGTCGCCGCCTTTTACCAATTCCTCGCCCTCCCGGATTTTGAAAACCTGCGGGAGCCGCTGCGCAATATGTGCGTCGCGCTGGACGTGAGGGGGATTATCCTGCTTGCCGCTGAAGGTATCAACGGAACGGTGGCCGGCCGCGACGCCTCTATCGATGCCCTGATGAACCAGTTGCAAAATGGCGCCTTGTTCGATGGCCGCCTGAATAATCTGGAGCTGAAATTCTCGGCCGCCACCGAGATGCCGTTCAACCGAATGAAGGTCCGGTTGAAAAAGGAGATCGTCCGGCTGGGCGACCCGGAGACCGATCCCAACGCCAAGGTCGGCACCTATGTCGATGCAGCGGACTGGAACGCGCTGATCGGGCAAGCCGATGTCTTGCTGCTCGACACCCGCAACGCCTTCGAGGTCGAGATAGGCACCTTCGACGGCGCGATCGATCCGAAGATTACGCGGTTCGGCGAATTCCCGGACTACGCAACCCGCGCGCTCGACCCGGCAAAGCACAAGAAAATCGCGATGTTCTGCACCGGCGGAATCCGTTGCGAAAAGGCTAGCTCCTATCTGCTGTCGCAGGGCTTTGAAGAGGTCTACCATCTCAAGGGTGGCATCCTGAAATATCTCGAAGACATCCCAGAGGCGCAAAGCCTGTGGCGCGGCGAATGCTTCGTGTTCGACCAGCGCATCGC
>CALRLJ020000243.1:0-5992 GCA_943368635.1 Sediminibacterium ginsengisoli
GAGGAGCGACCTGCGAATAGCGCAGGTTGCGGCGCAGATAAGCGTCGCGCGCGCCCTCGGACAAAGCCGCCTCGTCGTCCCCCTCGGTGATGACGCGAAAACCCTTCTTGCCCATGATGATCGCGGTGCCGGTGTCCTGGCACATCGGCTGAACTCTGCATGAAGACGGTGAAGCTGGCGTCTGCGCGCTATCTCGACGAACTGCCGACGCACGGCTCGCCGGACGGCAACGCCTTCCGCGATCTGGAGATGGAGCAGGAAGTCCTCAAGATGACGCAGAGCCTCGGCGTCGGCGCGCAGTTCGGCGGAAAATATTTCTGCCACGACGTGCGCGTCATTCGTCTGCCGCGTCACGGCGCTTCGTTGCCGATCGGTTTGGGCGTGTCGTGCTCGGCGGACCGTCAGGTGCTGGGCAAGATCACCAAAGACGGCGTGTATCTGGAAGAACTGGAGCACAACCCCGCGCAATATCTGCCAGCGGTGGAAGCCAAGCTCGCCGGTGAGGTGGTGCAGATCGACCTCAACCAGCCGATGAAGGGTATTTTGGCGACATTGTCGAAATATCCAACCAAGACTCGGCTCTCGCTCACCGGCACCATGATCGTGGCGCGTGACTCCGCACATGCGAAACTGCGCGAGCGTCTGGAGAAGGGCGAGCCGCTGCCGGATTATTTCAAGAACCATCCGGTCTATTACGCCGGTCCCGCCAAGACGCCGGAAGGTTATGCGTCCGGCGCGTTCGGCCCGACCACGGCGGGGCGCATGGATTCGTTTGTGGACCAGTTCCAGGCGGCGGGCGGTTCGATGGTGATGCTGGCGAAGGGCAACCGCTCGGCGCAGGTGCGTGACGCCTGCAAGAAGTACGGTGGTTTTTATCTGGGCTCGATCGGCGGTTCGGCGGCGAACCTCGCCGAGCACTGCATCAAGAAGGTCGAGGTGATCGAGTATCCTGAGTTGGGCATGGAAGCGATCTGGCGCATCGAGGTCGAGAATTTCCCGGCCTTCATCATCATGGATGACAAGGGCAACGACTTCTTCAAGGAACTGAATCTGGGTTAGGGGCCATCCGGAATGCGCCGCGCAATTTGGTCTGCCGTATTTATTGCGGTCCTGATGTGCGGCGCGACGGCCGCCTTGGCAGACTGCCGCGACGATCATGCGGCCGCCGGCCAGAACGTGCGCCGGACACGCGCCGCCATCGAGAAGCTTCCCGACAATGAGAGCGATGCTGCGAGGTGTGCGGCGTATCGCCGTTACATTGGGGCGTTGACCGCGCAGCGGGGCGTGATCGAACGCTGCGACACCGGTTCAAATCGCGCGCAGAATGTCAGCGCGATCGATACCGCGATTGCGGATTACAACAAGCGTGTCGCGGGTGTCTGCAAGCGCTGACGCAGGCCGCTACTTCTGCGGCACGATGCCCTTGAACGACAGCCGTAGTGCTGCCTCGACGCGCGGATCGTTCTTCTTCCACATGCCGTCGCTGATGAGCGATGCGATGCCATGGGCGACGGCCCAGGCCAGCGCGAGCGCATCCGGATCGGACGGTTTTCCGGGATCGGGTTGAAGCTCGTTGACCGCGAGGCGTAACTGCGCGAACGCGCTGGGGACGCCGTCCTTTTCCGTTTTGCCGTCCGATCCGAAACGGCTGAAGGCCAATCGAAACAGCCGCGGCTCGGCGGCGGCGAAATCGATATAGGCCAGCGCCGAAGCGTGCAGGCGCTCCTTGCCCTTGAGGCCGGAGGTCGCCTTTTGCGAGCGATGGGCGAGCAGGGTCAACGCTTCGGCTGCGACCGCCGCCAGCAGTTCATCCTTGTCCGCGAAATGCTTGTAGGCAGCACCTGACGTGACGCCGGCGTCGCGGGCGGCTTCGCGCAGGCTGAAGCTTTCCGCGCCGCCTTTGCGGACGCGCTCCAGCGCCAGCGCCACCAGCGTGCTGCGCAGGTCGCCGTGGTGATAGCTCTCTTTTTTTGCTGTTCTCATGTAACCGCTGTTTACATTGCCGCGGGCCCGTCGTAAAGTATGCACTGTTCACTTAAAAACAGAAACATCGAGGGAGAGCAAGCCATGAGCCAGCTGGAGGCCAAGACCGAGATTAAGACCGATGCGGACACGCCGTTCTGGGAAAAGGGCAACCTCGCGCCGGTCCAGGAAGAGGTGACGGCGTTCGATCTGCCGGTGGAGGGTGCAATCCCGCCCGAACTGAACGGGCTTTACGCCCGCAACGGTGCCAATCCGCGCGAAGGCCATGCGGGCCACTGGTTTCTCGGCGACGGCATGCTGCACGGCGTTTCGCTGCGCGACGGCCGCGCCGAGTGGTATCGCAACCGCTGGGTCCGCACCCCGCGCTTCAACGGCGCGCCGCGCAAGCCGGGCATGCCGGACATCCGCTCGGGTGTCGCCAACACCAATGTCATGGCCCATGCCGGGAAGATCATGGCGCTGGTCGAGAGTGCGTTGCCGGTGGTGATGAGCCGCGACCTCGATACGGTCGGCTCTTATGACTACGACGGCAAGCTCGATACGCCGTTCACGGCGCATCCGAAGGTCTGCCCGACCACGGGCGAGTTGCACTTCTTCGGGTATGGCTTCGTGCCGCCGTTCCTGACCTATCACGCGGTGGATGCGGCGGGGACGCTGATGCGTAGCATTCCCGTCCCGGTGCGTGCGCCGACCATGGTGCATGACTTTGCGATGACATCCGGCCATATCGTGTTCATGGATCTGCCGGTGGTGTTCGACATGGTGGCTGCGCAGCGCGGCACCATGCCGTTCGCGTGGAGCGAAACCTATGGCGCGCGGCTTGGAATCCTCAAGCGCGGCGCGGGTATCGAGTCGCTGCGCTGGGTCGAGATCGACCCGTGTTATGTTTTCCATGTCGCGAACGCGTTCGAGGAAGCCGACGGCACCATCGTGGTCGATGTCGCCTGGTACAGCGAGTTGTGGCGCGGCGGCCCGTCGGCGAAAACCTTCGACAAGGCGGCCATGCGCCGCTGGCGTGTGCCGCCCGGCGCGACCAAAGCGCAGGAACAGTTCCTCGATGACAGGTCGGTCGAGTTTCCGCGCATCAACGACGACCGCGCCGGGCTTGCTCACGACATCGTCTATGCGGTCGATGCCGGTGAGGGAAACCTCGCGACGGGGGCTTACGGCTCGATACGCAAGTACAATCTAAAGACCGGCAAGAGCACCGAGCACACTTTTGACAAGGGCATGGCGAGCGAGTTCGTTCACGTGCCGGGCAAGGGTGGCAAGAGCGAAGACGACGGCTGGCTGATCGGTTTCGTCTACGATCGCGCGCGTAACGCCAGCGATCTTATGATTCTCGATGCGCAAAAGATCGAGTCCAAACCGGTGGCGCGGATTCAGTTGCCCGCGCGCGTACCACAGGGCTTCCACGGCAACTGGATGCCGGGGGTTTGATTTTCTGATGCGTGAAAATGAAACGTCGTCCCCGCCAAGGCAGGGACGACGTTAAAATCTTGCGCGTCGTTTTACGCCCGCGTTCCCTTGAACGGGAAATTGCCCATCGGGCCGATGCTGACATCGCCGGAAATGGAATCGCCATCGACCGTGCCTGAGAAGGCCAGCGTCAGAGGCATCGGATTGGTGATCGCGGCTTTCCACGCAACGTCGTTGCCGTTCACGGTGCCGTCAACGATGTCGGCTTCGTTGCCGTCAGCCGCCTGCTTGCCGGTCAGCGAGCCGCCATCGGCCTTCAGCGTCAGCGTCGCATCGCGATCGCCGAGCGGCGTGCTCAAAGTGATATTCCAGTTTCCGTCGACTGCCATGAGTTTCCCTCTCTCCGCGTGCCGCGCAGCCAGAATTGGTTCTGGAGCGGTACGCGCTGGCCGATATAGCGCATTTCCCGGCGGCAACGCGAATTTTATCAGCTGCATTTTTCGGCCGATTGGCACGGAGCCTGCGCCCACCATCCGCGCACCCGACCGTGGTTTTCACCAGTCAGCCGGCGGTCGCGGGGCGACTGCCGGATTGCTGCACCTGCGGCGGGCCGGTGCGTCACTTTGCCCGCAGGGCCTCACGTTGCCAGCCGCGCAGCAGTTGATAGCCTTATTTCAAGAGAGCTTGCGTTCCAGTGGTCAACTTCTCCTTTGAGGGGACTGATCGTGACGAGTTCTTCGATTACGTCCGCGACAATTTCGGAGTCGCTGATCATTCTGGCGCTGAGCGCCATTATTTTTATCCGGCTGCTTCACGGGCCGGGCGAAGATCCCCGTCACGCGACTGTCACGCTGCTCCAGTCGTCGGCAAACCCGGCGGGGACCGGCGACAGCATCACGCTGACCGCGTCGGTTCACAGGGACGGCGTCAAGGTCGAAACCGGCTCTGTCAGGTTTTACGATGAGACAGGCCGGTGGTTGCTCGGCATCGCGGATGCGTCGTCGCCGTCCATCGTGGTGTCCGGTCTGACGCCCGGTCCGCATGTGATCCGCGCGCACTATAGTGGTGTCCCCGAGCACGCGACCTACGCGGTCCGGCCAGGCGTATCGGCGGCGTTGACGCAGCTGGTTCTGGTCTCCCCGAAAGTCGCGCTGTCGGTCATGCGGGAAAGCAGCACCCACAGCCCGGTCATGACTTTGATCGCGACCGTGAGCGCAAAGCCGGCCCAGCCGGCTGGGAGCGTGACTTTCAGGGCAGGAGAGAAAGTGCTTGCAAGGCGCACGCTCGATCAAAGCGGAAGGGCTGCCTTTATCACCTCAGCGATCGATGAAGGCGAACAGGCTCTTACTGCGGAATATCATGGCGACGATGGCCTGTTCGCGCCGGCCGAGGCGACGATCCATATCCGGCATGGTGGACGCCCGTCACCCACAGCGCATCACGCCTTGCGCTGATGCCGATATGACCGGCTATACGGCGGATTTAACCTGTCCGTCGGCGGCAGCGGCGCGCAGCTTCCGTGTGATAACAATGCGGAAGGTGGCGTACTGGATAGCAAAAGCCAAAATCTTGGCGCCGACGGCGATCACGGCAACGTAAAATGCCCACAGCTTGACGTCACCCGTCATGGCGGTGGCGATGACACCCGCACCGAGTACGAACATCAGGATGGCCCAGGCGTAACCCGCCATGATCGCGAGGTGAGGGATGTTGTCCTTCACCATGGGCGGCGAATAGCGCAGCATCCAGCCCCGCCGCAGCATGATCGCGCCGATGGCGAAATGGCCGATGGCAGGTTTGGCAAGAACGAAACGCGGATCTTTTGTTAAAAGCGTCGCGCCACCGAGCACAATGACGAGGCCGAAACTGGCCCACGTCATTACATCGAGTTTTTGCTTCTTGATGCGGGCGTAGATGAACTGGCCGATGGCGCCGGCGATGGCGACGCCGGTCGCAATAACAATGTCTCCCGTCGCGGCGTAAACCGCGAGGAAGACGATGGTGGAAAAGAAATCGACGAAAAGCTGACGAAAGACGGCGGCCATGCCGCGACTGTCACACGCCGCCGGGCGACGGAGCAAGAGCCTTCGGCGCGGAATTGAACGGGACCGGCAGAAGCCGCGCCTTCGTGGCCGGCTTACAGGCGCAATTGGACACCGAGCCGGTGATTTCCATCTGCGATGCCTGCGAAGCGGTGGCATCATCGCCCATCAGCGAGACGCCGGTGAGGGTGAGAACGATTGCGAGGCTTGCCCACACGGCGAGGCTGGGTTTCGCGCTGGTGGTCTGTCCGAACACGACCTGAACAATCACGACCACGGTGGCGGCGATAGCCGCCAGCAGAATGTCACCGACGAGAACGAAGGCCGCGAAAAAGACGGCGGTCGAGAGAAAGCCAAGAAGGATTTTAAGAGTAGTGCGGGCCATTGAAGGCTCCTTTAAGTCTGTCATGGATTGCGTTGTGGTCGGGATCAGGCAGCAGCCGTATTGGCGCTGGCCGCGATCCCGGCGCGAACGTGCTTCGGGTACCATTGGGTGAAGTAGGTGGCGCTGTTGCGGGCGGCGAAGGCGATGGCCGCGCAGACCCACA
>CALRLJ020000244.1:0-5987 GCA_943368635.1 Sediminibacterium ginsengisoli
CCTATTTTGCATCGCAAAATGCAATTTCCTTGAGCAGTTCCAGCTTTCCCCCCTATGGTTCCGCCCAAGCTGGCCGCCGAAGCCGGCCCGGCTGTGGGGCACAGCCCGAAGGGCTGAGGAACGCCGGGGGATGACCGATTCTATAAGTGGCCAGCTGGATGTATCCGGCGGCGATCTCGCAGGCGCGGGCGTCGGCCAGCGGCTGAAGCGGTTCGCGCGCTGGCTCAGTACGCGTAACGCATTCGATCTTGCCTCCTGCGCCGCACTCGCCGGACTCGTCATTCTCGCGATCTGGACCTTCCAGGACTATGCGATCTCCAACGACGAAGGCGTGCAGCATCGCTATGGCGAACTGATCCTCGCTTATTACAAGAGCGGCTTCACCGACCAGTCGCTGTTCAAGCTCGACAATCTTTATCTCTACGGCGGTTTGTTCGACATCCTCGGACTGGGACTTAGCTATGTCATCCCGGTCGATCAGTATGAATTGCGGCATCTGCTTTGCGCGCTGATCGGGATCGGCGGCATTGGCGCCGCGGCCGCCACTGCGCGGTTGATTGCAAGCCCGCGCGCGGCCTTCTTCACCATCGTGGCACTGGCACTGTGCGGTTCGTGGTACGGTGCGATGTACAACCATACCAAGGGCATTCCGCTCGCCGCGTTCATGGCCGGCGCGATGTATTTCCTGATCCGCGCCAGCCGCGACCTGCCGACGCCGCGCATGCGCGATGTGATCGGCTTCGGGATCATGACCGGCGCAGCATTGGGCACCAAATCGTTAAGCCTGCTGCTGGTCGGATATTTCGGCATCGCCATCCTGATGAGTGTACCTCGCCCGGTGGCCGGTCACTGGCAGGAGCGCGCACGATTCGTGATGCGCTCGGCATTGTGGTTCATACCCGCGCTGGTGATCGCCTACGTCATCATGGTCGCGGCATGGCCGTGGGCGGGGCTGTCGCCGCTCAATCCCGTGCGCGGACTGATTTCTTTCGGCGAATTTCATTATCACATCCGTACCATTCTGTTCGGCAAGGTCTACGAGATGGCCGATGTGCCGCGTGCCTACGTGCCGACCTATATCGCGATCCGGCTACCGCTCCTGACGCTCGGCGGGACACTGCTTGCGCTGGCATTGGTCATGCTGCCTGAGCGCGTGGGCGGCTTCAGCGGCATTCGCCGCCGCGAACTGGGTCTGGTTGCATTTGCGGCGATTTTCCCGGTGGCGTGTCAGGTCGTCACCGAGGGACCGGCATTCGACGGTTGCCGGCATTTCCTGTTCGTGTTTCCGGCAATCGCCGTGCTCGCCGGCGTCGGACTCAGCGCCTCGATCGGTGCGCTGACGCGCCTGCATCGCGGCACTATGATCGTGTGGCTTGCCATCGTGACCACGGGATACACCTGGACGGCGGGCAAGCTGTATCATCTGCATCCTTACGAATATCTCTATTACAACCAGCTCGTCGGCGGACTCGAAGGCGCGTCACGGCGTTTTGTCACCGACTACTGGGTCAACATCATGCCGGAGGCCGTCGAAGAGCTGCATGAATTCCTCGACAGCACCGAACCCGCGACCGCGAAGACCAAACCGTATCGCGTCGCCGTTTGCGGCGAGCGCGTGTCTTATGAAGAGTACGCGCGACCGAACCTGCAATGGATCAGGATGTACGACTGGCGCTTCGCGGATTTCTACATCGCGCCGACGCACATGAACTGCGACCGTATTCTTGCGGGAAAGGTCATCGCGAAAATCGAGCGCATGGGCGTAACCATCGGTGTGGTGAAAGATCGCCGAAGGGTCCGCGAACAGGAAGAATGACACGCGCAATCGATGCCCGCCGTCGCAAGACGCCCGCGAAGTGACACTTTGCACGACGCGACGATGCGCCGCATTTGTTGCTGAATGTTAACCTTCATTTGGCGAAGTATCAGGCATGATCGGGAACGCTTCGCGCTGCGAAGGGTTATCATTTATTCGCCCGCGATGGTCTGCGCGACCTTGCATCCTCGAAGCCTCCTCACCTGAAATGCCAAAAGGAAAAAACATGCGAACAGCAAAACTTCTCGCAGCCGCATTGCTTGCCGGTTCGACGGCCCTCGCCGTCTCTCAACCCGCCACAGCGGCCCCGCTGATGAATGACATGACACTCAGCAAGGCTGCGCCTGCGAGCGATGTCACCAATGTGCAGTATTATCGCCGCGGCTATGGCTACCATCGCGGCTATCATCGCCGCGGGTATGGCGGCACGGCAGCCGGCGTCGGAATCGGCCTCGCCGCGGGTGCGATCATTGGCGGCGCCATTGCGGCCTCGTCCGCGCAGGCGCAGCAGAACGCAGCCTATTGTTCGCAGCGCTATCGCTCCTACGATCCGCAGTCGGGCACCTATCTGAACAACGACGGCAACCGATACCCCTGCCCGTAAAGCACAAGCGATTACGGCATGAAAACCGCGGGACAGAGGTCTCGCGGTTTTTTGTTGGCCCGTGCAGCAATAGCTGTGGTCTGCGGAAAGATGCTCGGTTAGGCTTTCAGCATCTCGCCACACAGCAAAACAAAAAAACGACCACCGGGGAAACACCATGACGATTGCGACGGCCATTCGCGCTCACACCACACGATCTGTTGCTGCCCTGCTCGCACTTACGGGACTAACCATGCTGCCTTCGACTGGACTGGATGCACAGACCGCCCAGCCGCTTCCGACCGCAGCACAAACCGACCCCAAGACGCTCGGCATGATGCAGGGCTTTCCGCCGCCGCCGGATAAGACCATCCGCTTCATCGACGGATCGAGCCTGAAGTTTCCGAACACGCGCTGGGCGTTCAGCCATATCCGCGAACTGGTCCCCACCGCGAACGTATCGCGCGGCGACGGACCTGTCGTGCCGCTGCCGCGTGCGGAGCGCGATCTGGGCAATGTCGCGATCACAACCATGGACGGCAAGCCGATCACCTTCAACGACGCGCTGCAACTGACCTATACCGACGGCATCGTGGTGCTGCACAAAGGCAAGATCGTTTATGAAAAGTATTTCGGTGAAGGCAGCGCGCAGATGCCTCACATCGCCTTCTCGGTGACGAAATCTTTCGTCGGCACATTGGCTGCGATGCTGGTGGCCAACGGCAAGCTCGATCCCGAGGCTCCTGTGACGAAATATGTGCCCGAGTTGAAGGACACCGCCTACGGCGACGCCACCGTGCGTCAGGTGATGGACATGACCATCGGCGTGAAATTCTCCGAAAACTATTCCGATCCGAACGCCGAGGTGTTCGACTACGCGCGCGCCGGCGGCATGGTGCCGAGCGCCCCCACCTATCAGGGACCGCGCAGCTTCTATGCCTTCCTCGTCAAGCTGCAGAAGGAAGGCGAGCACGGCCAGGCCTTTGCCTACAAAACCGCCAACGCCGAAATCCTGGCGTGGATCGTCAAGCGCGCCTCGGGTCAGTCGATGGCAGCACTGCTGTCATCGGAAATCTGGTCGAAGCTCGGCGCTGAACGCGACGCCTATTTCATGGTCGATACCATCGGCACCGAATCCGGCGGCGGCGGCCTGAACACCGCACTGCGCGATCTCGCACGCTTCGGCGAGATGATGCGCAACAAAGGCAAGTTCAACGGCCAGCAAATCATTCCGGAAGCCGCCGTCGCCGATATTGAAAAGGGCGGCAAAAAGGAGGACTTCGCCAAGGCGGGCTACGCGTTGTTGAAAGGCTGGTCCTATCGCGACATGTGGTGGATCACCCACAACGAGCACAATGCTTACACAGCGCGCGGCATTTACGGCCAGAGCATCTATATCGATCCGAAGGCCGAGATGGTGATCGTGCGTTATGCCTCGCATCCGATGGCAGCCAACGCCGCCAACGATCCGGTCTCGCTGCCGATGTACATGGCGGTGGCGAAAGAATTGATGAAGTAAGGTTCGTCACGGCTTGCCCTACACTGAGCAACCGGCAGCCGAGTTGAGCCAAAGTGGTTCAACATAGAGAGCCGTCATACGCGGGCTTGACCCGCGTATTCATCATCATTTGAAAAGATGGATTGCCGGGTCAAGCCCGGCAATGACGAACTCTATTCCTATGCGACATGTCGTTGCTGTTTAACCGCAGAAAAAGATCCGTCTTGCAGCGCCTGCCGCAATTCTTCTTCCAGATATTCGTTGGCGATGATCAGCGCCTTGAGCGCGCCGCGCAGGTCGCCGCCGCAGGTTGCAATCGCGCTGTCGACGGCACGGTCGTAACGGTCGATGTCTCTTTGCGTGGCCGGTGTAAACATGATGACTCCCCGATGCTGGAAGAGAAACCGCCGAGTCCGAGACGTCGTCCGGTGAGTCGCGGTCCGATTTATGTTCCCTATTTGTTCTTATGATTGGTCCGCTGTCAATCCGGTCGCGGGCGACATCCACTCGTTCCGTCACGCGATGATCTGCATTCAGCGCTGCACGCGGATGCCGAGCATCACCACGGTTGCCGCCGAATTCGCGCCGGATATCGAACTGTCCAGCCAGTCATGGCGCACCTGCGCCTTGAGCTGGAACGTGCGCGATAGCTTGTAGACCAGATCGCCTTCCACGAAATAACGCTTGTCGAAGCGCGTGCCGTCGTAGTCCGACGTGCCGGTACCAAACTTTGCGGTGCCGATCAGCCAGCGGCGAAACGCATGATCGACCTGCAAGGAATAATCGCGGGAGATCACACCGGAGACGCCGGGCAGCGTGGTTTCGTCGATCGACGATGTTGCCGCCAAGGTCACCGTCGTCAGCCCGGATGCGGTCCAGATCAGCGATGCGCTGGTCAGCAGGCCCTTCATGTCGGTCAGGCGCGGATCCTGATAGGTGCGCAGCGAATAGCCGACCGCGGCTTCGCCGGTCAGCAACCGCGAGAATTCAAACGTGCTGCCGGCCCTCACGGTGCCGCCGTTGGAATCGCGCTGATAGCCCGACCGATCGAACTTCGATTCGTGAAGGCGCGTGTCGGCGGTGACTTCGCCGAACGGCTTGATGCCGGGCATCAGGTCGTAACTGACGCGTGCCAGCCCGCCGAATTGGTTGAAGTTGCGGTCGTCGTTGGTCGAGGTCGAACCGTCGGTCAGCTTCGACTGCTGATACGTGGTGTGATCGGCGAGACCCGCAACCGAAACCTGCAGACGGTTGAAATCATGCTCGACGCCCGCCGTGCCGCCGACCGTTGTCGCCAGCGGATATTTCGAAAGACCGGCCTGAATGTTCGGCGAGCCGGGATTGTCGGTGAAAACCCGCATCCGCAGTTCAGTGTTGATCCTTGTATCGCGCGATGCATCGATACGGCCATTGATCTTGCCGTTGAAGGCCGGCGTGTCGATGCTGGTCGGCACGGGAGAGGGTCCAGAGATTCCCGGCGGAAACGTCGTTCCGTAACCGGTGAACGAGCCGCGCAGATCGGCGATCAGCGAATGACGCGTCCATTGGGAGGCGATCAGCAGTTCCGGCGCGACTGTGTAGAATCCCGAACCCTTGGGCTCGTTGATACGTCCGGGATTGGTGTTGTAACCGCCCCAGACCTCGACGGCAGCCTTGGTGAGGAAAGAGCCGGTGTGGAATCCGACATTCGCGAATGGATCGTCGTCGGGCTTCAGGCGGCGGCGCGGCGGCTGGCCGGGAAACGTCCCGGCAACCGACGGTGAAACCGGAGCTGCGATCTTGGCTTTCGGAGCGGACGGCGGCGGATTGCCGGGACCGACAAATTTCGGTTTCGGCGCGCCGGGATAGAGCTTCGGCTTCTTGCGCGTGCGGTTGAGTGAATCGAAGCCGCTGTCCGATGCGCCGGACGCAGACGGAATGCCATAGGTCGGGATTCTGCCGATCCGCGATGGGGCTCTGGCATCTCGCCTCAACGTGTCATCGCCCGCCGTGTTTTGCGCGGTCCGGCGCAGCAGCGACTGGTCGGGCGGCGCAAAGCCGCCTTGCGTAGGATTCAGCATGTCGGGCGTCAGCGACTGCGCCTGGGCGAA
>CALRLJ020000245.1:0-5963 GCA_943368635.1 Sediminibacterium ginsengisoli
GAAGCCGTGAGCTCGTCGTCGATCGAGGGCACGCAAAGCACGCTCGACGAACTGCTGTCGGTCGAGGAGACCGGAGGAGACGACTCCAAGGACGCCGCGCGACAAGTCCGCAACTATGCCGTGGCACTGGACGAATTCCTGCCGCTCGCGAGCGAAAAAGGTTACACGGTATTTACGGTCGATCTGCTGAAGGATCTCCACCGGGCCGTCATGACGGACGATCCCGACTACAAGGACGAACCCGGCGAATTCAGGGACCGCGTGGTGTGGATCGGCGGCGGACGGGACATCGCGTACTCAACCCTGAATCCTCCGCCGCCTGACGACATCGCGGCCTGCATCGAGCATACGGTCGACTACCTTCGTAACCAAGGCATGCAGCAGATGAACCAGAGCCTCCTGACGCGGATGGCAATTGCTCACGCGCATTTCGAAGCGGTTCACCCGTTCCCCGACGGAAATGGACGCGTGGGACGCCTGCTGCTTCCGTTGATGATGGCCGCCGAAGGCCACGTGCCGATCTATCTGTCGCCCTATATCGAGACAAGAAAAGGCGTCTACTACGCCTCGCTGAAGGACGCACAGCAACGACTCGATTATCAGCCGCTCATCGCTTTCATGGCGGACGCCGTCGCCAGCACCGTCGATGAGCTCATGAAAACGCGAACCGCTCTCACCGCGCTGTCCGAGCTATGGAAGGAACGGCGCAAATTCCGAAAGGGTTCTGCCGCGGCACGCGCGCTCGAAGAACTCCCACATTATCCCGTCGTCACCGCAAAGCGTCTCGGCGAATTGCTCTTTATCAGTCCGCCCCAGGCCCACCAGGCCATCGCGCAACTGGAGGAAGCGGGCATTCTGGCGGAGCGGACCGGATACGCGCGTAACCGCATCTTCGCAGCGAACGAAGCGCTGAACATCATCAATCGTCCTTTCGGCGAAGAACCGATCCTTCCGAACGATGACGCACCTGAACCGGAACCAATGTCTGGCCCCTCCGGACCCTGAACGGGCCTCCCGGTTTGGCTAGACGCGGCTATCTCAGGTGACCATCGTATCCCGCGCAGAAATCAGGAACCGCACCACTCACCCTGGATCGCGGAATTGGCACAGCGGATACTGGCCGTCGAATGGGGCGGCCTCCGCTGAGCATCAAATCCGGAACGGTCGAGACCAAGGTCCGGCTGACCGACGAAGCTCGTCAGCGCATTGAGGCGTTGGTCGGGCCAAATCGAATGGCCGTTTTCATCCGTGAAGCCGTCGACGCGGAGCTCGCTCGGCGCGAATTAGAAGTCGCGCGCGCGAACCGGCGCCGCTCCCGGACAAAAGGCGTCCAAACCTGACCAGAACGACGCCTAGCTGGCTGCGGCGCGCAAGCGGATCGAAGCACTATGAAGGCGTTTCGTAAGAAATTTTTCGCCTTTCTCTTACGCGCTGCTTGCGGGCAATCCGGATAGCCGAGTTTACGGGGCCTTCTTGGGCACCGCGCTGAACGTGCAAGTGTATCGATAGGTCGCATGCCCCTTCCAGTCCTTGTCGCGACCGTCCCCGGCCTCATGCCAGGTCACGTTAAATTCCGGATGCTGCTCACGGTAGGTTTCTGCAACCGGCTCGCAAAATTCCCTGTAACTGTGCCCGCCATCGACTCGCGTCGATGTGAAATTCGGCAGTTTCGGAGCTTCTTTCGGCGCTTGCGCGATCTGGCACCAGCCTACCTTCTGGCAGGTCGCATAAGCCATATCGCTTGCTCGTCCCAGAGCTCCGAAAAATGCGAGTACGGCCAATAGCAATGCAGTGGGTATGCCGATCCAGACCAGGATGCGGTTCGCGGAAGAAGGAAAATCTCGCTGTGGACCGATGATCTCGCTCATTTCCAAATCCTTGCTCTCCGACAAAGTCCCCGCGAATACAACAACTGGACATTTTGTTGGTTTCGCGGAGCATTTCGAGCGTTAGCCAAACGTAGCGCCTTGCGGACCGCGCCGCGGATGCCCTAGAGGTTGCATCGTCGCGACGCTCCAGCGATCGCGGGGGCAGGATCAATGGCTTATTTCAGAGTTCTTCCGGTCGGCAGCCGGGCGCCGATGGAAGGTGCGTCGAGAGCGTATCTCGTCGAAGACAACTGGGACGACTGGTTCAAGTACACGACGCTCTATAATCTCGTCCTTTTCGACGAGGACGGCGAGCGACATATCGTCGGCGGTGTGAAAATCGGCCAATTCGGGATGCGCGACCGGCAGAAGCGCGCGAACATCCCGCAAAATTTTGATGCGCTCGACGAGGAATTCTTCTCGCTTGGACAAGACGATAGCTACTATGACGTCTTGAATCGGCTTGGAGCGACCGTTCGAGAACGAGTGCTCTCGGGACTGAGGGATATGGCCCTCAACAATGACCTGTTCTCCCGAGCGCTGGATGAGGACGTGACCGGTACGTCCCTGTTGCGTTCAGTGTCCCGATCCACCGTCACCGGGCAGTTCAATCGGATGGCGACGGGGGGCGTGCGGCTCACGGATTATGAATTCAGCTATACCGCGAGACAGCACCGCAAGCGCGACGATCCGCTGAAGCTGTCGTTCTCCGTTAAGCATGAATCCTATCCGCCCACGAACGTGCACGTGCTCATCGGCCGAAACGGGGTCGGGAAGACGACGCTGCTGAACCACATGGCGCAAGCTATCGTAGACGAAGAAGAAAGGGATCCCGCTTCGGTCGGACTCTTCGAAGCGAACCTCGGCCGCCGCGAACGGAGGCTATTCGCTAATCTGGTCTCGGTGACCTTCAGCGCCTTCGACCCCTTCGAACCGCTTCCTACCCGACAGAACAAGTCGGAAGGCGTCCAGTACGCCTATATCGGCCTCAAACATGTCGGCCCTGGGAAGGACGGAAAGCCAAGGCCGCCGAAAAGTCCGGACGCTCTCTCCACGGATTTCGGTAGCAGCGTTCTCATATGCCGCCAGGGCGCCCGAACGGCCAGGTGGCGCCGCGCATTGGAGATGCTTCAGGCCGATCCGATATTCGCCGATGCCGAAGTGGCCAGTCTCGCTCGTCCTGGCGTCGACAGAGAAGAAATAAAGGTCGAGGCGCGTCGCCTGTTCAAGCGGCTGAGCTCCGGCCACAAGATCGTCCTGTTGACCATCACCCGCCTCGTGGAAACCGTCGAAGAGAAGACATTGGTTCTTTTGGACGAGCCCGAAGCGCACCTGCATCCGCCGCTGCTCTCCGCGTTCGTGCGGGCACTTTCCGATCTGCTCATGCACAGGAATGGCGTCGCCGTCGTTGCTACCCACTCGCCCGTCGTGCTGCAGGAGGTGCCACAAAGCTGCGTGTGGAAGATCCGCCGTTCCGGCACCACGGCGATCGCGGAACGCCCCGACGTGCAGACGTTCGGCGAAAACGTTGGGCTCCTTACCCGTGAGGTGTTCGGCCTTGAAGTCACGCAATCGGGTTTTCACAAGCTGCTGCGGGATGCGGTCGAAGAGCGCGGTATCTACGACAGCGTACTGCGCAAGTTCGGCGGCGAGCTCGGAGACGAGGCACGAGCCATCGTTCAGGGTCTTCTGGCCGCTCGCGACGAAGAGGACACCTGATGTGGAAGCTCGATCCGCCCGTCCACACGGCGCAAGAAGCATATGAGGTATCCGTCAGCCGGGTGCGGAACGCCGGCCTCTCCACGCGCCTTACCGCTGCGACCGCAAGCGTCGTCGCGGCGTCCGACCAACTGGACCTCGCCATCCAGGCAGAACAAGTCCATCTCATCCTGCCGCACGACCTCGTCAATAATGACATCACGGCCGCCGAGATGGAGAAGGTCTATACGCAGCGGATGGCCAAGACCGGGGCGCCCGGCCGCGCCATCTACGACGCGATCTTCGCTTCGCCGCCGCAAGGGCGCTGCCCGCTGTGCACGCAGCGTTCTGTGACGACACTCGATCACTACCTGCCGAAAAAGCTATTTCCCTCTCTCGCCGTGGCTCCCCTCAACCTGGTGCCGGCCTGTTCCGATTGCAATAAGTTGAAGTTGGACTCGGCTCCCACCAGTGCTTCGGACGTCCCGCTCCATCCGTACTACGACGATCTGGGCGACGAGCGATGGCTTAAGGGCACCGTGGTGGAGTGCACTCCCGCAGCCGTGAAGTTCAGCGTGGTCGCGCCCACAGGATGGGACGGCGTCCTCGCATCCCGCGTCAAGCATCACTTCAAAGAGTTAGGCCTGGCGATGCTCTTCGCTTCGGAGGCCGCCGAAGAGCTCATAAATATCCGACATCAGCTCACGCTTCTGGAAACAGTCGATCCTCAGGACGGCGTGCGTAACGAGTTGGGGCGTCGCGCGGCAAGCTGCGCCGCGACGCGCCCCAATGGCTGGCGTGCGGCGACCTATCGCGCGTGGCATGAAAGCGACTGGTTCTGCGACGGTGGATTTCGTTTGGCGTGACGATCGCTCGAAATCACGAACGACCTCTGCACCGAGAATTCGCAACGCGACTGAACCAAGATTGCACGTTGAACAAATGCAACTACTCGGTAACGTCGCGCTATCGTGCAAACGATTCGCAGACAGTGGTGAGCGATCTTCCAGCTGGCCCTCTATTTCTGATCGGCCCCCATTGAGTGGTCCGATTGGAATGTTAGTTTAGAGATTGCATTTTGACTATCTCCTTTGGTGCTGGCCAGACGAGGGCCTCGGGTGCCGGCGGTCGATATCCCAGCGATGAGTGTGGACGCACCGTGTTGTAGTGGCGTCGCCAATTCTCGATCACGATCTGGGCTTCCTTCAATGTGTAGAAGATTTCACCGTTGAGCAGCTCATCGCGCAGCTTTCCGTTGAAGCTCTCGCAATAGCCATTCTCCCACGGACTGCCCGGCTCGATATAAGCGGTCCTGGCTCCAACGGTGGCAATCCAATCCCGGAACGCCTCGGCGACGAACTCAGGGCCGTTAAGGTCCAATACATTCTTTGACCGTTTGCAGCGCAAAAAGCGATCGCACGACTTAATCGAAGTAAGCTTCCATGGCATTGGGCAAGGGACCGCCGGTGGCCCAATCAAGCAACTCGACGGTGTGAACTATCGGAATAGTTGTCGCGGCGCCGATCTGTGTCATGCATCCAAGGTTTCCGCTCGCGATGATCTGCGGCCCCGTTTTCTCGATGTTTGCCACTTTGCGTGACCGTAGCCGGTCTGCGATCTCGGGCTGCAGAACATTATAAGTTCCCGCCGAACCGCAACAGATGTGGCTTTCAGGAACGTCCTTCACGACAAATCCCATCTGCTTCAGAAGGGATTTTGGCTGATCAACGATGCGCTGACCGTGCTGCATTGAGCACGCCGAATGATACGCGACAATCTGACCTGTGGTCCGAACGGGTCCCTGAAGCCGAAGTTTATGGAGATACTCCGTGATATCCTGCGCGAGCGCAGAAATGCGCGCAGCCTTGCGAGCATATGCCTTGTCCTCGCGAAGCATGAATCCATAATCCTTGACAGTCGTTCCGCAGCCGGACGCCGTGACGATGATGGCATCAAGGCCGCCCTCATCAAGCTCCCGTGTCCAGGCATCAACGTTGCGCCGGGCCGCCTCCAGCGCCGATTCCTCGTAACCCAAATGCTGCACGAGAGCTCCGCAACACCCCTCGCCGCGGGGACTTGTCACCTCGATCCCGTGACGATTCAACAGCCGGGTCGCGGCGTCGTTGATGTTCGGATCGACGACCTGCTGGGCGCAACCTGTCAATATTGCGACCCTGCCGCGCCTGCCCTGCAAAACCGATCCCTGAGGAGCGAACCTTCGCGGCTTCAGAACCGGAGCGAGATCGACCATAGCAGCGAGTCGTGCGCCTCCCGGGAGTCGGGCGATCCATTGCCTCATCGGCCTGACCGCGACCGCCGACAACAGCGCCAATCTCAGTCGTTTCGGATATGGCAGCACCGACGCCAACATGCTCCTCAGAACACGATCGACCAAGG
>CALRLJ020000246.1:0-5961 GCA_943368635.1 Sediminibacterium ginsengisoli
CCATCGGCTATCTCGCCGGTGCGCTGGGCGCAGCCGCTTTCATCCGCCGCATCGGCGTGTTTCGCTCGGTGTGGATCGGCGCGCTGGCCTGCGTGGTCTCGCTCGGAATCTGCGCGCTGTCGGGCAACGTCTTCGTGTTCGGCTTCGGACGCCTGCTGTCGGGCCTCGGGGCGGCAACGACCTTCGTCGGCGGCGGCACGCTGGCGGCAACCATCGCGCAATCGCGGCCTGCGAAATCGGCGCTGCTGCTCAACCTGTTTTACACCGGCCCCGGCACCGGCCTGATCGTCTCGGGCCTCGCAGCACCGTTCCTGTTGCAGTATTTCGGCCCCGGCTCATGGTGGATCGTATGGGTGGCGTTGACGGTGTTGTCCGCGCTGATGATGATCCCGCTCATGCTCAATCCGATTGACGTTGCCGCAAGCGAAACATCGACCGCAGCATCGCCGGTCGCCTTGCGCCCGATCGCGATGTATCTCGCCGGGTATTTTTTGTTCGGCGCGGGCTACATCGCCTACATGACCTTCATGATCGCCTATGTCCGCGATGGTGGCGGGGGTGCCGCGGCACAAAGCGCGTTCTGGTGCCTGATCG
The DNA here is from genome assembly GCA_943368635.1 of Sediminibacterium ginsengisoli. Taxonomy (GTDB): domain Bacteria; phylum Pseudomonadota; class Alphaproteobacteria; order Rhizobiales; family Xanthobacteraceae; genus Afipia. The sequence goes on from CALRLJ020000246.1 coordinate 595, forward strand.
GATTGATGTCGTTCGCAGGCTCGTGGCTGTGGCGCGGGCTGATGGCGCGCGGCAACAGCGGAATGACCATCGCCACCATGATCGCCGTCACCTGTGTCGGCACGCTGATCGCGCAGTTCGGAACCTCGCCGTGGCTGCTGATGGCATCGGCGTTCGTGTTCGGCTTGTCATTCTTTCCGGTGGTGGCCGCCACCACCGTGTTCACGCGGCTGAATTATCCGCCGGACGCGTGGGCGAAAGTGATCGGCATCATGACCATCACCTTCGGCCTCGGCCAGACACTCGGGCCGTTCGTCACCGGCGCGATTACCGACGTGATGGGGCTTTCGTATGCGCTGCGCGTGTCCACCGCAGCGCTGGCGCTGGGTGCGATACTGTGCGCGTTCCAGCGCCCGGTGAAGGTGTAAGGCCGTGATTGCGAGAAACGCTTGCGACGAAGCAATCCAGTTTTCAGAAGTCTGGATTGCTTCGCTTCGCTCGCAATGACGAGGAATCGCCTACGACGCCGACTGTGCGGACTGCTTGCGGCGGAACATGCCGAGCAGTCGCTCCAGCTTCGAACCCTTCTCGGGCGTGACTTCGCCGTCGTGTTCGGCCTTCGAGAAGAACTTGGTCACCGCGACGAAGAACACAGGCACCATCAACAGCGCAAGAACCACGACCGCGATCATGCCGCCCATCACCGTGGTGCCGAGCGCCTGCTGGCTTTTCGCGCCCGCGCCGCTCGCAATCACCATCGGCAGCACGCCGCAGACGAATGCCAGACCCGTCATCAGGATCGGGCGGAAGCGCAGGTGACAGGCCTCCATCGTCGCCTGCATCAGCGGCGTGCCCTTGGCGCGCAATTCCTTGGCGAACTCGATAATCAGAATCGCGTCCTTTGCCGCGAGACCGATAATCGTAATCAGCGCCACGGTGAAATAGACGTCGTTCGACAGGCTGCGCGACATCGCCGCCACCACGGCACCGAGAATGCCGAGCGGCACCGTCATCAGCACCGCCAGCGGAATGGTCCAGCTTTCATAGAGTGCGGCGAGACACAGGAACACGATCAGCGCCGACAGCGCCAGCAGGAACGGGGCCTGCGAGCCTGACAGCTTTTCCTGCAACGATTGTCCGGTCCATTCGAAACCGAATCCGCGCGGCAGCTTCGCGGTGAGCCGCTCCATTTCCGCAATCGCATCGCCCGAGGTGAAGCCTGGCTTCGCCTCGCCGGAGATGCGCACCGACGGATAATAGTTGAAGCCGACGATCTGGGTCGGGCCGACGCTCCACTTGATGGTGGCGAACGACGACAGCGGCACCAGACGGCCCTGACTGTTCTTGACGTTGTAGGACAGGATGTCCTGCGCGTTCATGCGGCCGACGCTGTCGGCCTGCACAATCACACGCTGCATCCGGCCCCGGTTCGGGAAGTCGTTGACATAGGCCGAGCCGAGATTGGTCGAGATCGTGCTGTTGATGTCGGCGAAGGTGACGCCCTGAGCTGCCGCCTGTTCGCGGTCGATGATGAGCTGCACCTGCGGCGCTTCGGGCAGGCCTTCGGCGTAGACATTCTGCAGCACGGAGCTTTGTTTCGCTTGCGCCAGCAGATCGTCCTTCGCCTTCATCAGCGCGGCGTAACCCTTCTGGCCGCGATCCTGCAACCGAAACGAGAAGCCAGACGAGTTGCCGAGATTGTCGATCGGCGGCGGCTGCAAAGCAGAAACCTTGGCATCCTTGATCGACTTCAACGAGGTGTTGATGTCCGCGACAATGGCAGCCGCCGAATCGTTCGGCCCGCGCTCGGACCAGTCCTTCAGCGTGACGAAGGCCTGCGCGGTGTTCTGCCCCTGCCCCAGGAAGCTGAAGCCGGTGAGGAACGTCACTTCGTCGATGCCCGAACGGGTCTTCAGGAACTGCTCGACCTTCTCAACGGCTGCCTGTGTGCGGTTGAACGACGATTCCGATGGCGTCTGCACGTCGACGGTGATGAAGCCCTGATCGTCCACCGGCAGGAAGCCGCCCGGCAGTTTCGAGAAGCCGAACACCAGTCCGCCGAGCAGCACCGCGTACAGCACCAGCATCCGCCCGGTACGCTGGATCGACCAGCCGACCACCCGGCCATAGCCGCCCTTGGCGCCGTCGAGCCGTTTGTTGAACCAGCCGAACAAACCCGTTTTCGCGTGGCCATGTCCCGCCTCCACCGGCTTGAGCAATGTCGCGCACAGAGCCGGCGTCAGCGTCAGCGCCATCAATGCCGAGAACGAGATCGCGGCCACGATGGTCACCGAGAACTGGCGATAGATGATGCCGACCGAACCGGGGAAGAACGCCATCGGCACGAACACCGCGATCAGCACCAGCGTGATGCCGATAATGGCGCTGGTGATCTGCGACATCGCCTTGCGCGTCGCCTCCTTCGGCGACAGCCCTTCCTCCGACATAATGCGTTCGACGTTCTCGACCACCACGATGGCGTCGTCGACCAGAATACCGATCGCCAGCACCATGCCGAACATGGTCAGCATGTTGATCGAGTAACCGAACATATACAGCGCGGTACAGGTGCCGAGCAGCGCGATAGGCACCACGATGGTCGGGATCAGCGTGTAGCGGAAGTTCTGCAAAAACAGGAACATCACGATGAAGACGAGAACTACCGCCTCCAGCAGCGTGTGGATCACCTTGGTGATCGAGGCCTCGACCACCGGCGTGATGTTGTACGGAATGTCGTAGGTGATGTTGGACGGGAAATACTTCGCCAGTTCCTTCATCTTGGCTTCGACCGCGCCTGCGGTGGCCAGCGCGTTGCCGGTCGGCGCGAGCAGCACCGACAGACCGGCGCTCGGCTTGCCGTTGAGCCGCGTGGTGAACTGATAACCCATGCCGCCGATTTCGATGCGCGCGACATCGCGCAAGCGAACCGTCGAGCCGTCCGGGTTGGCGCGCAGCACGATGGCGCCGAACTCGTCGGCGGATGCGAGCTGGCCCTTGACCAGGATCAGCGCGGAAATCGTTTGATCTTTTTTGCTCGGCTCCGCGCCGACGCTGCCGGAGGCAACCTGCGCGTTCTGTGCCTGAATGGCCTTGGTAACGTCGTCGGAGGTGAGATTGTAGCCGACCAGTTTGGTCGGATCGACCCAGATGCGCAGCGAGCGCTCGGTCGAATACAATGTCGCGCGGCCGACGCCGGGGATGCGGCGGACTTCGCCGAGCACGTTGCGGATCATGAAGTCGCCGAGGCCGACCTCGTCGAGGCTGCCGTCGGTGGATTGCAGCGTGATGATCTGCAGCACCGCGCTGGAGGCTTCCTCGACGAGGATGCCCTGCTGGATCACCGCACGCGGCAGCCGCGCTTCGACGCGCTTGATGCGATTCTGGACTTCGACCGAGGCGAGATTGGAATCGGTGCCCGGCACGAAGTTGGCGGTGATTTCAACCTGGCCCAGCGAGTCTGAGGTGGATTCGAAATTCAGAATGCCGGAGGCGCCGTTCAACTCCTCCTCGATCAGCCGCGTCGTCGAATTATACAGCTCCTCCGGCGAGGCGCCGGGATAGCTGGTCGAGATCGAGATCGAAGGCGGTGCGATGATCGGATATTGCGCGATGGCGAGAAACGGAATCGCGATTAACCCGATCAGACAAATGAACAGTGCCACCACCCAAGCGAAGATTGGGCGGTCGATAAAAAAGCCCGGCATGGATTATGGCCCCTTAGCGTACCATCGAGTCGGCGGAGGCTTCCGCCGACTTGCCGAGATGACGGCCGGTCTGTTCGGACACCCGCCAGTCGCTGGCCCGGACGGCATCGCCGACGGCAAACTTCTGGAAGCCCTCGACCACTACCCGCTGGCCGGGATGAAGCCCTTCGGTAATCAGCCATTGGCCGTCGATCAGGCCGCCGGTGCGCACCGGCTGCGCGACGACGCGGTTGTCGTCCTTCACCAGATACACTTCGCTGGCGCCGGACGAATTGCGCTGGATCGCCTGCGGCGGCACCACAATGGCGTCGGGATCGCGGCCCTGTTCGATCAGCACGCGCACGAACATGCCCGGCAAAAGTTCGCGGCCCGGATTTTTGAACTCGCCGCGCAGCGTCACCTGTCCGGTGCCGGCATCGACCTTGGCATCGGAGAACAGCAGCTTGCCGGCCAGCGGATAGGGCGCGCCCTCATCCAGCACGAGGCGGACCTTGGCCGCATCTTCCGACACGCGGTCGAGATCGCCACGGTCGAAATCGCGGCGCAGCCTGTTGAGGTCGTTCACCGACTGGGTGAAATCCGCATAGACGGAATTCAATTGCTGGATCGTCGCCAGCGCATGGGTTTCGTTCTGCACCACCAGCACGCCTTCGCTCAGGAGTGCCGCACCGATGATGCCGCTGATCGGCGCGCGGATCGTGGCGTAACCGAGATTGAGGCGCGCGCGCGAAACGTCGGCGGTGCGTGCGGCGACTTCCGCCTTCGCCTGGGCGAGATTCGCGATCGCGACTTCGTTGGAAGCCGGCGAAGCCGCCTGGCTCTTGGTCAGGGTTTCGATACGCGCCGCATGCTGCGACGCCTGATGGAAGGCGGCGTCGGCCTTGGCGAGGGCGGCTTCCGAGGCCTGCAACTCGACTTCAAACGGTTTCGGATCGATCTGATACAGCGGATCGCCCGCCTTCACCTCGGAGCCCTGCTCGAACATGCGCTCGACAATGATGCCGGACACCCGCGGACGCACGTCGGCGACCCGCAGCGGCGCGATGCGCCCCGGCAGTTCCCGGACGATGGCCTGCGGCGCGGCCTTGACGGTGACGATGCTGACTTCGGGCGGCTCGGGAGGCTGCGATGCTGCGACGCTCTGGTCATTGCACCCGGACAGCAGGACCGCTGCGCCAAACAGGAGTGCAATTGAAGTGATCCCGGAAGTCATCGCATGGGGGCGAGAGAGCATTACTTATCCTTCTTATTTCGCATGACCGGGAACCGGGGCGGCTGGGTTGAAGCCCCGCGCGCGGCTTGATTCACGATCCTTGCTGATAGGTCTCAGCATGAATCGTGCCGGTGTGCAGCGCAACATCCCAACGGGGTGACCCGATGTCGCGGTTGTCATAAGCCATTGATTTTAAGAAGATTAACGCCCGTTAAGACTGCTCACAATTGCGTCAGCACAATGTGAGCGGACGACTGCTTTTGAGGCAAAAGTATGCAGGTACGGCAAACGCCCGGTTTTGCAGCAGAGGTAAGTCTAGCCCGCGTTTTCTGCATGGGTCAGGGTAGGGTGAGTCGAAGGACCATGAAAACGGATGCCGCGGGAGCTTTAGGGGCCGGAACCACCCCTACCTTCTTTCCCCGCCTGCGGAGAGAGGGTGACAACGGACGCGACCTAGCTGCCGCTGAACGA
>CALRLJ020000247.1:0-5952 GCA_943368635.1 Sediminibacterium ginsengisoli
CCGCTCACCGAAATGATAGCACTGGTCAGCGATTGCTTCCGGCACCTGACCTCGACCCCGCACATCGTGGTGCGTATCAACGATACCCTTTACGACGCCGCACGTGTCCAGATCGAGCAGCTTGCCAAGCGCAACGGCTTCGAGGGCAAACTTGTGATCCTGGCGGAGCCGGAGATCGTCACTGGCGACTGCAAGATCGAATGGGCCGACGGCGGCGTGACGCTCGACCGCGTGACCATCGAAGCGAAAATCAGCGAACTTGTCGGGCGCTATTTGGCGACCCGCAATCAGGCCGGGATTCCCGGCCATGAGGACCGACCATGAGCGATACAGACACCACCGTCCCGCTTCCCGATCTCAACGCAACCGATTCCGGGCTGCCCGACGATCAGGACTTCTTCGATGACAACGACTACGTCGGACGCATCGCATCCGATCTCGAAGCCGTCTTCGACGTTCCGGTTCAGGTCTCTGCCGTGCTTGGCCGCTCCAAGATGGACGTCTCCGAACTGCTGAAGCTCGGTCCCGGCACTGTGCTTGAGCTGGATCGGCGCGTCGGCGAAGCCATCGACATCTACGTCAACAACCGTCTGGTGGCGCGCGGCGAAGTCGTGCTGGTCGAGGACAAGCTCGGCGTGACGATGACCGAAATCATCAAGGCGGAACGCTCTTAAAGCCCATTCGACAGCCCGGCATCGAAAATGGTCCGGGCAGCTGACAAGACAGAATAACAGGAGACCACCATGCGGCTTCTCATTGTTGGCACCCTTAAGGGCCAGCTCACCACCGCCACCAAGATCGCCATGGACAATGGCGCGACGGTGACCCACGCCGAAGATACAGAGCAGGCGATGCGCGTGGTGCGCGGCGGCAAGGGCGCTGACCTGATGCTGGTCGATGTCGCGCTCGACATCCGCGATCTGGTGATCCGGCTGGAAGCAGAACACATCCACGTTCCCATCGTCGCCTGCGGCATCACCACCGATGCACGGGCAGCGGTCGCAGCGATTCACGCCGGCGCCAAGGAATACATCCCGCTGCCGCCCGATCCCGAACTGATCGCAGCGGTGCTCGCCGCCGTCGCCAACGACTCGCGTGACCTGATCTATCGCGACGACGCCATGGCGCGCGTGGTCAAGCTGGCGCAGCAGATCGCGGGCTCGGACGCTTCGGTGATGATCACCGGCGAATCCGGCACCGGCAAGGAAGTGCTGGCGCGTTACGTCCACACCCGCTCCGCACGCGCCAAGAAGCCGTTTATCTCGATCAACTGCGCCGCGATCCCCGAGCACCTTCTGGAATCCGAACTCTTCGGCCACGAGAAGGGCTCTTTTACCGGCGCGATTGCACGCCGCATCGGCAAGTTCGAGGAAGCCACCGGCGGCACGCTGCTGCTCGACGAAGTCTCGGAAATGGATGTGCGGCTGCAATCGAAACTGCTGCGCGCGATTCAGGAGCGCGTCATCGATCGCGTCGGCGGCACCCGTCCGGTGCCGGTGGACATTCGCATCATCGCGACGTCGAACCGCAACCTCGCCGATGCCGTCAAGGAAGGAACATTTCGCGAAGATCTGCTGTTTCGTTTGAATGTCGTGAACCTGAAAATTCCGGCACTGCGCGACCGCCCGGCTGACGTTCTCGAACTGGCGCAGCATTTCGCCAAGAAATATGCCGACGCCAACGGCGTACCGCTGCGGCCGATCTCGACCGAAGCACGGCGCGTGCTGACCACCAACCGCTGGCAAGGCAACGTCCGCGAGCTTGAGAATACCATGCATCGTGCGGTGCTGATGGCGAGCGGCGATGATATCGGCGCGGATGCCATTCTCTCGCCGGACGGCGACCGGCTCGATCAGACCAAGACGCCGCCCGCCGTGGCCCATGCGACCTTCGCCGCCGAACAGGTGACGCGCGCGCTGGTCGGCCGCACCGTGGCCGATGTCGAGCGCGATCTGATTCTGGAAACGCTGAAGCATTGCCTCGGCAACCGGACTCATGCCGCCAACATTCTCGGCATCTCGATCCGCACGCTGCGCAACAAGCTCAACGAATATGCTGACGACGGCCAGCCGATCCCGCCGCCCGGCTCCGGCGAACTGCGCGGGGTCGCGGCGGCCTGACACAAGTTACCGATGACATCGAGCCGGCGCAGAACCTAGTTTTGCGCCGGCTTTTTTGTGCCCGCTTCGACCAGTTGCTTGATGCCGGCGAGCCCCTTGTCCATTTCACCACCCAGCACCTTGTCCATGCTGACGAAAAGGCACATTGCCTTGCCGATGAAATCGTTCTCGCCGAACATGCTCCAGGACACCGCCGTGCCGCCGCCCTCAGGTTTCAATGTGAAGTCCGAGTAGCTCGTGCCGACGAACGGCTTCACAAAATCGGTCCTGATTTTCACGAGTTCGCCGGGGCGGCTCTCGGTCAATGTCATCCGCCCTTCGCCCACCTCGTTGTTGCCCGACCACGCAAACACCGCGCCCTTGCCACTTGCGGGTCCGTCGAATGACGCCTTCGCCGCAGGATCGCGCTTCGCCCACGGCGACCACGCTTGCCAGCGGTGGAAATCGTCGATTTGTGCGAAGATTTCAGGCGCGGGCGCCGACATGGTCGATGTTCGCGTCACCCGGTATTCGGATGGCTGCAGCAGGATCAACGCCACGAACGAACCGATAGTGGCGATCAGACCGACAAGAATCTTTTGCATCATAGTCTTCGGCCCTTGGCCCGCTCCACATTCGCGCTGCGGCTCGGCACGCCGAACTCCTTGCGGCAGACTTCGGCCAGCGCCGCGACACCTTCACGAATTTCCGTGACTGACGGACTGGCGAAACACAACCGCAGCCGACTTTTGCTGTGAGCAGCGTTGACAGACCATTCCGTTCCCGGATTGATTGCGATGCCTGCGGCTGACGCCGCCTGATAAAGCTTCATGGTATCGACGTTGTCCGGCAGCTTGACCCAGAGAAAAATTCCGCCCGGAGGATCGTCGAATTCCGCCGCGGTCCCGAACTGCTCGGCCAGCGCCTCCATCATCGCTTCGAGCTTGAGCCGCAGGCCGCGCGCCAGCTTCGGCACATGATCGTTGAAATGCGCTGCGCAAAATTCAGCAAGCACCATTTGCTCCAACGCACCGGAACCGGCATCGGTCTTGATCGGCAGGATGCGCGACAGCACATTCCACGGTGCAACGATGTAGCCGACACGCAACGCAGGCGCGACCGACTTCGAGAACGAGCCGATATGGATCACGTTATTTGTCTTGCTCATGGCATAGAGCGCAGGCGGACGCCGACCATTCCAGATCAGGTCGGCGTAGCAGTCATCCTCGAAAATCGGAACGCCGTACTCTTCCGATAGTTTCAGCATTTCGGCGCGGCGTTGCTCGCTCATGATGGTGCCGGTGGGATTCTGCACCGTCGGAATGGTGTAGATATATTTCGGCCGGATACCCTTGCTCTTGAGATCGGCAAGCGCTGACGCGATCGCGTCGACCCGCATACCGTCACCGTCGAGCGGAATGCCGACGATATTGACGCCACGCCGCACCAGCCGCGTGATCGACCCCTGATAACAGTCTTGCTCGATCAGCACGGTATCGCCCGGCGACGTCAGAAGTCCGTTGACCAGATCGAGTCCTTGCAGAGAGCCGGAGGTTATGAGGATTTCATCCGCAGTACAAATGATCCCCGCATCGCGCTTCAACTTGCCGACCAGAAACTCGCGCAGCGGGCGATAGCCTTGCGGCCCGCTGTTGAGGCCGTAGGTGGCGAGCGTCGCGCCCTCCCGTGTCAGCACGGCGGTCGATGCTGCCAGCAGGCGCTCGACCGGCACCTGATCGGCATCGTTGTTGCCGCCGACGAAATTGTATTTTGGAAAGCCGTTCCATTTTCCCGCTGCCGGTGGCAATTCCTTGGCCAGCAGCGGCGTGAAATCGAACGAACCTGAAGCAGAAGTCATCACGGCGTCTCCCCGTTTATTGTTGTTCTGAATGAGGGACACCCCCTCGCCCGCTTTGCGCCGGCTTTTGGCGGCAACTTACCGAAGCAAGCTACCGTGACGCAACCGGCATCGCGCCGCACCGGTCAGGCGCGGGATGGCCGGTTGGAGCGCTCGTAGATCACGGGCGGCGCAGGATCGTCTCCCGCTGTCGTTCGCAGATAGAAATTGTAGGCGAACAGGCCGAACACCACAGCGATGAAAGCCACGACGAGAGCAATAGCGATGCGCTTCAGGATAATCATTGTGGATTAATGCGGATGCAGCGCGGCGCGTTTGGCGACGTGTCGTTGCAACAGCCACAGCAACGGGGCGTAGATCAGCGTCATGAACAGACCGAACAGCGTACCGACGCTTGGAATGCCATGGAGCATAACCGAATAGAGTTCCGCCAGACCGGCCAGAACGATCATGAATGTCAGAATCCCGAACCGCTCGCGGTAGCGTTCGACATGGGGAATCGAAAGCAGCAGCACGATGCCCATTCCCGCCACCATGCCAGACAGCAGGCGGAAGTAATTATCGACCGTGATCGTGCCGACGCCATGCATGAACTGAACGCCGAGAATCACCCCGGAGATGCCCAACCCAAGCAGCACCAGCGCGCTGAACGCCGTGGCAATCTGAAGAAAAAGCCGTTCCATGGGCCACCGGATCGTTTAAGCCTTGCAGGCCGCAACATATATGACAGCGGACAGCGATTGCGACGCATGTTTCGTCACGGCCCGCCGCATTATTTACATCGTGATGGCTTGCGAGTCAGCTATGCACATCTGCCCGGTTGCAGTTTGCCTTATGGGCTTGCGGGTCACCTCAGATAAAGTATCCACCGCATCACGATGACCACATTCACGCCGCATCAGGATCAGGCGCTCCGCGCCGTCGCCGACTGGCTCAAGGCCAAGCCGGGCAAGAACGGCACGCCGTCGGTGTTCCGCCTGTTCGGCTATGCCGGGACCGGCAAGACCACGCTGGCGCGGCATATCGCGGACGGCGTCAACGGCAATGTGAAATTCGCGGCGTTCACCGGCAAGGCCGCGCTGGTGATGCGCAACAAGGGCTGCGACAACGCTTCGACCATTCATTCGCTGATCTACCGCACCCGCGAGTCCGGCGAGGAGCAGCCGAGCTTTGAACTGTGGGACGACGCGCCCGCCTCCAAGGCCAAGCTGATCGTGATCGACGAATGTTCGATGGTGGATGCGGAACTGGGCCGCGACCTGATGTCGTTCGATTGCCCTCTGCTGGTGCTGGGCGATCCGGCGCAGTTGCCGCCGATTCAAGGTGGCGGTTTTTTCACCGATGCCGAACCCGACGCAATGCTGACCGAGGTTCATCGTCAGGCGCAGGACGATCCGATCGTGCGGATGTCGATGGCCGTGCGCGAAGGGCGCACACTCGATCTCGGCACTTTCGGCGAGAGTGAAGTCGTGCGGCGTGATGGGCTCGATCCGGATCGCGTGATGGCGGCGGATCAGGTCCTGGTCGGCCGCAATAATACCCGGCGTGCCTACAACATGCGGGTGCGCCAAAAGCAAGGCATCGAAGATCCGTTGCCAGTGGCCGGCGACAAGCTGGTCTGCCTGCGCAATAACCGCAAGAAAGCGCTGTTCAACGGCGGCCTGTGGCGAGTGAAATCGCGAGCCGCGTCGAAATCGAAGATCATCACCATGCGGCTGTCGCCGGACGAAGAGGTCAGCAGCGCCAAGGTGACCAAGGTCTCGGTGCGCGGAGACTGCTTCGACGGCGGCATCGAGGATATTCCGTGGGAGCAGCGCCGCCCCTACGATGAATTCGACTACGGCTATGTGCTGACAGTACACAAGTCGCAAGGCTCGCAGTGGAATGACGTGGTGCTGTTCGACGAGAGTTTCGCGTTTCAGGACAGCCGCGCCCGCTGGCTTTATACCGGCATCACCCGCGCGGCGAAAAGATTAACGATTGTCGTCTGATACT
>CALRLJ020000248.1:0-5931 GCA_943368635.1 Sediminibacterium ginsengisoli
ACGCCATCCATTATCTCTATCTCTATGGCGAAACCGGCAACGACCAGCACTTCGAGCAATATGAAAAGGCTCTCGCCGCGCCGCTGGGTGACCGCGCCGCGCGGCTCGCGCTTGAACGCAATCCGCCAGACCTCGCGGCCGCCCGCGCCGGATTCCTGCAAGGCGGCGTGCATACCGATGACGTCGATGGGCTGATCTGGATGTATCGCTACTTCCGGAACTTTCCGTCCTTCAAGACGGCCATCGCACACTGGATCAACACAGATCCGATGCTCGATGAACTCACCGACCTGGCGAAACAAATCCAGACCGAACAGAACGGCACGCCAATTTCGTCCGGGCAACTCAACTCGCTGCGCAACCGGATCGATCAGTTCAACGCCCGCTTCGCGCCCGAAGCAATGGCGTATTCCGAAAGCCTCGGCAACGGCTCGCGGCAGGTCACGCTGATCCTGACCGTCGCCAACTTGCTGACCGCCGGCTTGCTGGTGCTGTTGCTGACCATTCTGACGCGTTACTTTCTCGCACAGCGCCGGAGATTCGTGCAGGCGCTACGTGTAGAGAAGGAACGCGCGCAGGTCACGCTGGCGTCGATCGGCGACGCCGTGATCACCACCGACGCCCAGGGCAACGTCCAGTACATGAACCCGGCCGCCGAGCGATTGGTGGCCTGCCGGGCGCTGGTTGCCAAAGGTCTGCCGATTGCCTCGCTGTTTCGTATTCTGGATGAAGAGACCGGCCAGCAGCAGAACGAGCCGATCAAACGGATTCTGGATGGCCGCGATGTTGCCGCCAACGCGCGTCCGCAATTGCTGCAGCGACCGGACTCGACATCGGTCACGGTCTCCATGGTCGGAACGCCGATCTACAAGGATGGTGCCGTCGCAGGCACCGTGCTGGTTCTGCACGACATGACCAGCGAAAAGAAATACATCGCGCGCCTGTCGTGGCAGGCCTCGCACGACAGCCTGACCAAGCTCGCCAACCGCCGCGAATTCGAGCATCGCCTGGAACTGGCATTGCGGCATCAGGGCCGCGACCGGGAAGCCCCGCACGCACTGATGTTCCTCGATCTCGATCAGTTCAAGATCATCAACGACACCTGTGGACATGCCGCCGGCGACAAGCTGTTGTGTGAAGTTGCAGCATTGCTGCAACTGCATCTGCGGGTCGACGATCTGCTGGCGCGGCTGGGCGGCGATGAATTCGCGATCCTGCTGCAAAACGGCGATCTCGAACGGGCCGCGATCATCGCAGAGCGGCTACGCCAGGCCGTTCAGGATCTCCACTTCATCTGGAATGGCCGCTCCTTCACGATTACTGCGAGCATCGGTCTGGTGCAGATGCAGGATCGTGCGACCATGGATGAAACCCTGCGCACGGCCGACCTTGCCTGCTATCTCGCCAAGGAAAAGGGCCGCAACCGAATCCAGATCCACAATCCGAGCGACACCGAGCTGCTGCACCGGTTCGGCGAAATGGCATGGGTGCAACGTATTCACGACGCGCTGGATGAAGACCGCTTCTGTCTCTACGCGCAGAAAATCGTCGCCCTGCAGGACACGGCGTCCGCCTGCACGCATATCGAGCTTTTGCTGCGGCTGCGCGACAAGGACGGCAATCTGGTGCCTCCGGGGGATTTCATTCCCGCCGCCGAGCGCTATGGCCTGATGCCGTTGATCGACCGCTGGGTCGTGCGCCGGGCCTTCGAGACCATTGCCAGCCGGCTTGCCGTATCGGAGAAGATCGCCACCTGCGCGATCAATCTATCGGGCGCAACCTTTAGCGACGAAGGCTTCGTCGACTATGTTCGCGAAGGACTCGATCGTCACGGCATTCCACCGGCAATGATCTGCTTCGAGATTACCGAGACCAGCGCCATCGCCAATATCGACAGCGCCAACCGATTCATCGGCGTGCTGCAGAATCTGGGATGCCGGTTCTCGCTCGACGATTTCGGTAGCGGCATGTCGTCATTCGGCTATCTGAAGCATCTTCCGGTGGATTACCTCAAGATCGACGGTGGCTTCGTCAAGGACATGCTCGACGATCCGATCGACCGCGCCATGGTCGAAATGATTACCCGCATCGGCAAGGTCATGGGCAAACAGACCGTCGCCGAATTCGTGGAGAACGATGCCATTCTCGGAGCCCTGCGCGAGATCGGCGTCGATTACGCGCAAGGCTACGGCGTCGGCCGGCCTGAACCGTTCGACCGCGTCAGCCCCGTCACTGGAAGCAAGCACAACCTGCGGGTGGCCTGACCGCTGACTTGAATTCGCGGGCGGCGTGCAGCCCTCCCCAGCGGAAAACGCGACGGAATCCGCTTGGCGCGACGCAAAAAATCAGCATTGTGGCCCGCATGACAGATGAAACCCAGAATGCAGCCGCCAAGGCTGGTGCGCTGATTGTTCCCGTATCGCCGTTTCAGCAGAACTGCACGCTGTTATGGTGCGAAGCGACCCGGCGCGCCACGGTGATCGATCCCGGCGGCGACGTGCCGCAAATCCTTGCCGCGATCAAACAGGCCGACGTAACGGTGGACCAGATCTGGATCACCCATGGCCATATCGACCATGTCGGTGGCGCTGCGGAGTTGCGCGACGAACTGAAAGTGCCGATCGAAGGCCCTCACCTTGCCGACAAGTACCTGCTCGACAACGTCGTCGCGAGCGGTGCAAATTTTGGCATGACCGGCGTGCGCAATTTTGCGCCGGATCGCTGGCTCGTCGAGGGCGACACCGTCAAGGTCGGCGAACTCAGCTTCGACGTTTATCATTGTCCGGGACATTCGCCGGGCAGCGTGGTGTTCTTCAACAACGACATGCGCTTTGCCATCGTGGGCGATGTGCTGTTCAACGGCTCGGTCGGGCGCACCGACCTGCCCGGCGGCGATCATGCTGCGCTGATCAGTTCGATCAAGAACAAGCTGCTGCCGCTCGGCGACAACATCGGCTTTATCTGCGGTCATGGCCCCGGCTCGAATTTCGGCCACGAGCGCATGACCAATCCGTTCCTGAACGACGACGTATAAACGCCGACAGACATCTATCCAATCAGACGTCTGGGGTTGGCTAGAAGTCTTGGGGCGTAAGTTCGATCGGCTGGCCGTGCGGCGTGCGATCCGCAGCATGATCCCACGCGTCGCGGTAGCGATGCAATTCATCCATCGGCGCGACCTGCTTCGCCGTCACCAGATGCTCCAGCGTCGCGAGCCAATGCCGGTAATAGGTCTCGCCGGTATCGGCATCGCCTTCGGCCTGCGCACGTTTGATTTGCTGCGCCAGCGTGTCCGCCCATTCCGTCCATGTGAACAGGCCGCGTTGATGCAGCGCCAGCGCCATGGCGAAAGCGCGCGCCTCCCACGGCTCGCGAAACACCGGCCCGTCCTGATCGCGGGGAATTCCCGGAACGCTGGCCGCAGCCGCCAGCGCAGCGTGCCGATCGATGGTCATTCGGCCCGCTCCAGATAGGATTCCCAGGCATCCACCGAAACCGCGGTGCGCGGATCCGCGCGCTCGCCCCACAGTTCCGGGCCGGTGAAGCGTACCGTATAGAGCTGCTGCGGATTTTCGCCGGTGCCGCGCGCATGGCTGTCGGCAAACACATGCGCGCCGTGAAGCAATTCCACCACGCCGACATGGCCGCGAACATAGCGCGGCAAACGGATGTGACCTTGCGGATGAATGTTCCGGGCGCGCACCCGGTCGCCCACTGCAAACAGCGGCTTTGAGGTCGCCTCGCGCTCCGTGGGCGCACCCCGGCGCAACATGCCCGCGACATCACCGGAAGCCAGAACAGACACGCCCGGTTTTGGCGGACGCAACATACGTCCAGCCTCAACCTCGTCCGGCATCACCAGACCGCGCTCCTGCATCAACCGCTCGAGGCCAACGAGCCAGATCTGGTAATAGGTCTTGCTGAGATAATCCGCAGGCGAACGGTCCTCGCGGGCAAAGCGCGACATATCGATATTCCAGCCGCCGGGCCGCGCCATCGCCAACGTCATCGCCAGAACACGGCGTTCCCAGTCGCCATGAAACACCGGCTCGTTCGCTTCCGGAATAACCGGACCGAAGCCGTCGACGCCGCCCATGTCGTGCGCGCCGTTCATCGGCCAGCCTGCGCGGGCGATCTGGCAAACCCGGTCCCGATCATGCTGTCGCGCGTGACCAAATCGGCGAGTTGGTCTTCGCTCCAGCCGTCGGTGCCCGCGGGACGCTGCGGCACCACCAGATAGCGAATTTCGGCGGTGGAATCCCACACACGGATATTCGTGTCGGCCGGAAGTTCGAAACCGAAATCGCGCAGCACGCCGCGCGGATCGATCACCGCGCGCGACCGATAGGGTGCGGCCTTGTACCAGACCGGCGGAAGGCCGAGCACCGACCACGGATAGCAGGAGCACAGCGTGCAGACGACCATGTTGTGCTGCTGCGCGGTGTTCTCGACCGCGACGATATGCTCGCCCTGACGCCCGGCATAACCGAGTTCGGCGATCGCCGGCGTCGCATCGGCCAGCAGGCGTGCGCGATAGGCCGGATCGGCCCATGCTTTTGCAACAACGCGCGCCCCGTTGCGCGGTCCGACCTTGGTCTCGTAGGTTTCGATCAATTCATCGAGCGCCGCCGGATCGACATAGCCCTTTTCGGTCAGGACGGTTTCCAGCGCGCGCACGCGCAATTCCGTCTCCGACAATTCGGAGTGATCATCATCGTGATGATGGTGATGATGATGACCGTGATGGTGACCGTCGTGATCGTGTCCGCTCATGACATAAGGATACGCCCAGCCGCCTTCGCGTGTCGAGAGCGCGAAATGAATGATCGCAATGCCGTGACAGGATATGCGGCGCGCGCACTCAGTCCTTGAGAATGAACGTCACCTTCAGATTGACGCGGTATTCCGTAATCTTGCCGTTCTTGATGACGCATTTCTGATTGGCGACCCAGACGCCCTCGACATTCTTCAATGTCTTGACGGCGCGCTTGACGCCGACCTGGATGGCATCTTCAAAGCTTTTCGGGGATGCTGCAATAAGCTCGGTGACGCGTGCAACTGACATGATTTTCTCCTGACAGGGATCAAGACGTAAATCTTTGGCACTTGAGCAAACTCAGCTTAGGCGCGCAGCGGAGCACGTCAAGCGGCGGCCACGGGGCGCGACACGCGGCGCTGCACCATGACGTAGGCATTTTCTAAAGGTTCGTAGCGGCGCTGGAGGGCTTCTCTCGGAGCCTCACGAGATCGCCGAGGCTACCGCCTGCATCAGCTCCTGCTGGCCGAACGGCTTTGCAAGCTTCGGCAGCTCAGCATCGCTCCCGGGGGGCAACTCCGCGTAACCGGTGGCAAGAATAATCGGAAGGCCCGGCCGCTCGGCTCTTATTGCCGCGGCGAGTTGAGCGCCGGTCATCTTCGGCATCGCGTGATCGGTGATGACAAGATCGACGGATTGCTCACGTAAAATATCCAGTGCCTGATTTCCGGACGTTGCCTCAAGCACCTTGTGCCCCATTTCCTGCAACATGACGGTCGTATTCATCAGGACAAGACCGTCATCATCGACGGCCAGCACAACCAGTGGTCGGGTTTGCGACGCGCCGCCTGTGATCGCGCGCTCCTTCTCGGCTGGCTTGGCGGGTTTGGCGACCGGAAGCCAGATCTCTGCCGTGGTCCCGTCGCCTTTTCGGCTTTTCAGGACGAAGCATCCGCCTGACTGTTCGCTCATGCCGTGGACCATTGATAATCCAAGACCGGTTCCGCGGCCCACACCTTTGGTGGTGAAGAACGGCTCCATGGCGCGCGCCAATGTCGCCTTGTCCATCCCCTCACCGGTGTCTTTCACCGAGAGGCAGACGTAGCGTCCGGCCTTCAGTTTCCCGGCCGAGCCGCGCCGGACAATCTCCTCCTGAGCCGTGACAACAATACTTC
>CALRLJ020000249.1:0-5929 GCA_943368635.1 Sediminibacterium ginsengisoli
GTCGATTATCGAATCAAATGAGCGCAGTGTTGCGTTGGAGTCGGCAGCTCGGCTGATATTTTGTGCAGTTCGTTCACTAAAAACTAAAGGAGACCCTTTAGGGTCTCCGCCGAATATGGATTTAGCTCGCAGCGAGCCCGCAAAATGATTGTCCGGCTAAGGAAGATCGAGACAACGAGCAGCGACTCCCTTGTGTCGCACGCGCCTTCAGTGGAACCAGCGATGATCGCTGACCAAATGAATGAGGCCCCGCTAACGCCTCCAGTGAAGATTAATCGCCGGCTGAGAAACTGGATCGTTCTCGCCAATGTCGCAGCTTGGGTGTTCATTATACTGGCGATTCGGCTGATATTCTTTTGAGTTCCGCCGGCAAAGGGTTTGTCTGTTTGACCGCGGAACCGTTTCAAGATGAAACTTCCTGACGATGCGATCCGGCGCCACTAGCCACCATAATTCGCGAGCGATCTCCGCCGCTGTCCCCACCGGCACGCGCGTCTACGCTGTCGGAGACATTCATGGACGCTCCGACTTGCTGGCCGAGACCTTCGCGCGCATCGATGACGATGTCCGCCGCCGGCCTGTTGAGCGCGTCATCGAAGTCTATCTTGGCGACTATATCGATCGCGGACCAGATTCGAGCGGCGTGCTCGATCTTCTCGCAGTCCGCCTTGTGCGGCGGCACGCCATTTGCTTGCGCGGTAATCACGAAGCCATTCTCGAGACATTCCTCCGGCGTGACGCGGATACTCTTTATCATTGGGCGAAACTTGGTGGCCTTCAAACACTTGCGTCTTACGGCATTGCCCCCCGCTTGCGATTCGAAGCCGAAGCGCCGCTCGCTATTCAACGATCGATGCTGACGATCTTTCCCCGCGAACATGAATTGTTCTTGCAATGTCTCCGAAACAGTTTTGTTTGTGGAGACTTTCTGTTCGTTCACGCCGGCATAAAGCCCGGCGTTCCAATGAACCTGCAGGATCCGGAGGATTTATTCTGGATCCGTGACGAATTCCTAAACTCGGTACTCAATCATGGCAAAGTGATAGTTCATGGCCATACGCCGGTCGATCATCCGGATATTCGCGACAACAGGATAAACATCGATACTGGCGCGTGGCGAACAGGCACTCTGACGTGCATCGCGATCGAGGACGCGACAATCCTCGTGCTATAAAAATTGTCACCGCGCATAACACGCGAGCACAAGTTGCAGACGAACCAGTTGTGGTTCCCCAATCAACAACAGAAACAATTCAACGACACATTGGGACGCCTCATCACATTCTTTTGCCGCTTTTTTCTCGACTATCACTCCACGCCGCATCAAGGAGGCCATCCACTCCAACCGATGCTTGCAAATAATGTATCTGAGTGAGGTTGAGTCATGTCGGAAACGTCCACGCGCATCGCGCGCCTGCTTCTTGCCGTCATTATGGCAATCTGCTGCACCGGTTTCTGGCTGAATGCGAACGCCCAAACCCAGCAGAAGCAATCGTCAGCGTCTTCCAACTCTGGAACCTATGTACTCGGCCCCACCGACAGAGTACGCGTGAAAGTTTACGGCGAGCCAGATGTCGCCGGTGAGTATGAGGTCGACAGCAGCGGATATGTCTCCATTCCGCTCGCTGGCCGCATCAGGGCAGCGGGATCGAACACCCGCCAGCTGGAACGCTCTATTACAGCCGCTTTATCGAAGGGAATCGTCCGCGACCCGCGAGTCAATGTCGAGATCGCACTCTATCGGCCGTTCTACATTCTCGGTGAGGTGAAAAAGAGCGGAGAGTATCCCTATCGCGTCGGCATGACCGTTCTCGATGCAATCGCGAGCGCTGGTGGTTTCACCTACCGCGCCAACGAGAATAAAGTGTACTTGCGCCGCGCTGGCGGCGCTGGCGAAGAAATCTATCCGCTGGACGCGCCCGTGCTGATTTATCCCGGCGACAACATTCGCGTTCCAGAACGTTTCTTCTGAATCGGCATTTCCATTTTCACCTTCATCAGGTTCCACTCAGCGAGTTGCAAAAATGGCTTTGCTGCGTCGAGTAACTGGACGTCGCCATAGTACCGTCTCTTTGCGGTGCGACATTTTCTGCAATGCAGAACGATGCTCAGTATTTCGCGTTAAGAAGCGCGGAAGAAACGTTCGTGACGATATCGATGACGAGAACCTGATCCATCATGACGTTTCTTTGGGCGAAGGCACGATGACTTTCTGGGCCACTGCGGGATGTTGGATACCAGCAACCTTTATCAGGCGTGCGGGCCATCCTTGCGAGACAATCGATGAAAAGTTCTGTTGCGTTGAGGGAAATCGGAAGCCGCAAGAAAGCGATCACGCCGCGTCAACAGCTTGGATTGAAACTTGCAAGGCTGGGAAAGGCGCAGTTGCCGGCGACGGCTCTCATGCTTGGTCTCGCGGCGCCGTCGAATGCACAGGTGATACCGTCAACCACTGAGCAACTTTCTGCACCCTGGAATGCGCAGCGGATCTTCGAGCCGTCGACGTTACCCGATTTGACCGATCCGGAAACACGCAACGAAATCCAACCCGAGGATATGCCGGTGAGGAAACGACAGCAGCCGGGATACGAACCCGTCGGAATTCGGGCTGGTTCCTGGATGTTCAGCCCCAAGCTGATATCTGGCGCACTTTACGACAGCAACGTTTTCTCATCGAACACGACAAAGCGGGCAGATATCGCGGCCGTGTTCGAACCCTCGCTACGCGCTCACACTTTATGGGAGCGGCACGGCATCGATCTGAAGCTGGACGCTCAGTCGACCGTATATAATGAGAACTCCAGCCTGAATCAGACCAGCGCCAGTCTGAAGGGTAATGGCTGGTTCGACATCGCGCACAACCTTGCCGTTCTGGCCAACTTCCAGATCGCTCATCTCAATGAAGGTGTCGGCACGCTCAGTTCGCCGGTTAATGCGATCTCTCCGACACCCTACGACCTGTTCTCCGGCGATCTGACGGTTCGCAAAGAGTTCAATCGCCTCATCACATCGGTCGGCATGCGCGTTGATTCTTATGATTACGGACAAACACGAGCGCAAGACGGCTCTATCATCAACCAGGACGGTCGTGACGGTCAGATCTATTCGCTTCATGGCCGCGTGGACTATGCGTTCTCACCTGTACTCGGTTGGTTCGCCGGCGTTGAAGGCAACCAACGCCACATTCGTGGAGTTCCAGCCCAGCCGTTAGATTCGCAAGGATATCGCGCGATAACCGGTTTCACCGTCGGACTTACCAATCTTCTCAGCGGCGAATTTGGCGCGGGTTACGCCCAGCAACGCTTCGATGCTCCATCCATTGGCACGATCGAAGGCCCCTCCTATCGCGCGATGCTCACATGGCGCCCCACCCGCTTGCTTGATGTTCATCTCAAAGCGGAACAGATCGTAACGGAAACGTCCGACACCAGTTCCACCGGAGTGCTCGCAAACGCGTACCAGCTCGGCCTGGATTACGAACTGCGACGCAACGTGATCTTCTCGCTGGCCGGAGGTTATGAAAACGACCGGTTCTTTGGGCAGTCTCGCAAGGACAGGGTGATGACCTCCGATGCACGGATCAAATACTTGATGAATCGATACGGCTCAATTTCCGTTTTCCATCGATATACCGATCGTAACAGCAATATTCCCGCCTTCAGCTTCGACAAACATCAGGTAGGAATCAATGTTACAGCGCAGTTCTGACTCCGATCTCCAGGCCTTGGACGAGTCTGTCGGCACACCTGCAAGTCGATGGCAGCAGCCTACCGTCGATCTGCGCGAAATGGCACGCATCCTGCGCCGTCGCTGGAAAGCTGTCGCCGTACTTCCGCTGTCTCTGATGACGCTCGCACTGATCTATCTGGCTATCGTCAGTACTCTATATACGGCGACATCCACGGTTCTCGTCGATCCACGCCGCGCCAACGTGGTGGATACCAGCCAGACCGTCCTGTCGAACTTCGGCACCGACGACGCCACCATTGAAAGCCAGGCGCTTCTCATTCAATCCGTCGCGATCCTGCATCGCGTTGTGGACAAGCTTAAGCTCACCACCGACCCGGAGTTCACGCCGAAACCGGGCATTCTCGATCCGGTCAAGCGATTGTTCGGCAGCAGTGGCCCGGCTACTGGAGCAAGTCCGGAGGATGCAGCAAGGGCGAGGTCTGTGGAGATTCTTCAGAGGCGGATGAAGGTGACGCGGCAAGGCACGACCTTCCTTGTGGATATCGCCGTCAGCTCCGAAGAGCCGCGAAAGGCGGCAGCCATCGCCAACGCAATTGCCGAGAGCTACTTCGAGGAGCAGGTCCGCGCTAAATACGATGCAACGAAGATCGCCGCGAGTTGGCTCAATGGCCAGATCGAAGGATTGAAATCGCGGGTCGTTGCATCGGAGCAGGCGGTTGAGGACTTTCGTTCCACCAACAACCTTGCTGTGGCGCAGGGTGTCACGGTGAACGATCAGCAGATCACGGATCTCAACAACAAGCTGATCGCTGCCAGGGCGCAAACGGCTGAGGCCCGCGCGAAGTACGACCAGGTCCAGCAGCTTGCCAAATCCGGCGGAGACCCCGGTGGCATCAATGCCGCCATCACTTCGGAGATGATCACCAAGCTGCGAACCCAGTATGCAGATATCGCGAAGAACGAAGCCGATCTTTCGAGCAAGTATGGGGCACGCCACCCCCTTGTCGCCAATGTACGCGCGCAGCTGAAGGATACCCAGCGCCTCATCGATGAGGAAATCCGCCGCATTATCGACAGCACAACACACGACTACGATGTCGCCAAGTCTCGCGAAGCGTCCTTGCAGCAAAGTCTCGATCAGGTTCAGGGAGTATCAAGCTCCTCCGGCCCCGCTCTGGTTCGGCTTCGAGAACTGCAGCGGGAAGCAGAGGCCAACCGCACCCTCTATGAATCCTATCTCGCGCGATACAAGGAGACCTCCGCACAGGAGAGTCTCGAAATGCCCGACTCTCGTGTGGTGACGAGGGCGAGCATCCCGATCAGGCCCTCGTCGCCCAAAACCATGCTCATTTTTGGCCTCGCCCTGATGATCGGCCTGGGCGGCGGATGCATCCTCGCATTTCTGGCGGATTATCTAGACCGCCGGATCAAAACACTTGAGCAGGCGGAAGCAGTTTCTGGAGTTCCCGCGCTCGCCGCCGTCCCGCTGATCGGTACGCGCGAACTCGCGGCGCGTGCAAAGCGCGGGAGAGATGAACTCGGCCGTTACAACCCAAGAACCATGAGACTACTACCACCCGCGCTGCAACCGCCCTTGATGCGCTACGCTATCGACGAACCGGGAACCTTCTTTGCGGAGGCGATCCGCGCCGTTCGCCTTGCAATTCAACGCACGATGCGGATCCAGCCGTTGAAAGTCGTATTGGTAACATCAGCGCTGGATAACGAAGGAAAGACAACGCTCGCGGCCAATCTTGCCCTGTCGCTCGCCACACTTGGCATCAAAACCCTTCTTATCGATGGCGATCTTCGCAATCCGCAATTGACGCGCGCACTGTCCCCACACGCCGACGCAGGATTGATGGAGGTCGCCAGAGGACAGGTCTCGCTTGATCGAGCGATCCTTCTGGACCGGAGTTCTGGTCTTTCAATCCTGCCGTCACCGGCGGTGAAGGACGTAGACATCATCACCGAGCTGATGTTCTCCGAGCGGATTGTCGAAATTCTCGATCACCTGCGCCAGCACTACGAATTGATCATCATCGATTCACCGCCGCTGGTACCGCTGGTGGACGGTCGCGCGTTGGCTGAATTGTCCGATCGTATCATTCTTGCCATGGGGTGGGATCAGACCCCTCAGGAAGTTGTCACGCACACCGTCAACCTGCTGTCCCCTGTCTATGACAGGATTCTCGGAACGGTGTTGACACGGGTCGATCTCAGCCGGCTGCGGTTTTAT
>CALRLJ020000250.1:0-5907 GCA_943368635.1 Sediminibacterium ginsengisoli
CGCCCGCCGGCGCGTTGACCTGTCCTTCGAGCGACGTGCCGGTGCCGAACGGGATCACCGGCACGCGGCTCTGAGCGCAAATCCGCACCACATCCTGAATGTCAGCCGTGGTCTGTGCCATCACCACAGCATCCGGCGGCTGCATCGGCAGCCAGGTGGTGGTATGGGCGTGCTGCTCGCGCACCGCCTGCGAGGTGATGAGATTGTTGCCGAACCGCGCGGCGAGCGCTTCGAGGGCGCTTGAGAGCGCGGACGGTGCGGGACGTGTCAGGGCTGAAGCGGAAAAGGCCACGATTGCTCTTTTTGTTTTGGGCTGATGTGGCGTTAAACGTGGCAAAGGATGTAAAGCGGGTCAAGAGAGACTGCCGACGCAAACCGGGAATAAAAATGACCTCAAGCACGCTTCCGAAAAACAATGCGCCGCAGCATATCGCGGCACCGTTCCTCACCACCGTGATGCAGATCGAGCCGCAATGGATCGATTACAACGGTCATCTCAACATGGCCTACTACAATGTGCTGTTTGACCGCGGCATCGACCAGATGTGGCTCGAACTCGGCATCGGTCCGCAATACATGAAGGAGCGTCACGGCTCGACCTTCACCGCCGAAGCTCATGTGCGCTACTTGCGCGAGGTTCACCTCGGCGATCCGGTGCAGGTGTCGGTTTATCTGGTCGCGGCGGACGACAAGCGCATCCACACCTTCGAAGAACTGCGCCACGCCACCGAGGGCTGGATTTCAGCGACCTCGGAGAACATGACGCTTCATGTCGACATGAATGCGCGCAAGACGGCTCCGTTTCCGCCGGACATCGCCGCGCGCGTTCGCGATGTGGTTACAGCCCACGGTGCGGTGCCTCAGCCCGATGGCATCGGCCGGCGCATCGCCATGCCGGTCAAATGATGCCATCGTGGCCCCGCTAGCGTTCCCAGATTATGGCCCGCTGCTGCGGCGAGCCAGACCCACCACGGCGGAAATCAGGAACAGGATCAGGGCGACGAAAAACACGATCTTGGCGATTTCGATCGACGCGCCCGCAATGCCGCCGAAGCCCAGAAGGCCCGCGACCAGCGCGATAATCAGAAATGTAACCACCCAACTCATCATGACACGCTCCTGCGTTTCGTTTGGGAGCGGCGTCACGACCGGTGCGCGCTCCTGATGCAAAACCAATCCGGCAGGGGAACGAAGGTTCCAGCCTTGAAGCGCGGCTGAAAGCGCCAAAAATCACGATTCTGGCGGAACAAAATCCAGCCTCCTCCGGCAAAAATGAACTCGCCGGGTGTGCGGATGTCATCTCCGCCAAGGTGTCGGAACGGCCTCGGAATGCCTATATGTCCCTAATCCTGTTATGAAGGCTCCCCTTCCCGGCGCCGGCACACGATCCGCCGAGGTTTCCACTTTTGCCGATCGCGCTCCGAAGTGCCATCGTGGCCGCAAAGACGAATCGCATGACTGAGCCCAATAAGCTGCCACCGTTGGACGTGTCCCGTAACGTGCCGAGCCACCAGCCTGCCGCTGGCGGCATCGCTGCGCGGGCGCGCGCGTCGGTGGCTCCGCAATATCTGACCGGGCTGAACCCCGAGCAGCGCGATGCCGTCGAGACACTCGAGGGGCCGGTGCTGGTTCTGGCCGGGGCGGGCACCGGCAAAACACGCGTGCTGACTTCGCGCATCGCCCACATCCTCTCAACCGGCCGCGCGCGGCCTCACGAGATCCTTTCGGTTACCTTCACCAACAAGGCGGCGCGCGAAATGAAGCACCGCCTCGGTCAGATGCTTGGTCAGGCGGTCGAAGGCATGCCGTGGCTCGGCACCTTCCATTCCATCGGCGGACGCATCCTGCGCTATCACGCCGAACTGGTGCAGTTGAAATCCAACTTCACCGTGCTCGATACCGACGACCAGATCCGCCTGCTGAAACAACTTCTGCAGGCCGAGAACATCGACGACAAGCGTTGGCCGGCGCGGATGCTGGCCGGGCTGATCGACGGCTGGAAAAATCGCGGGCTGACACCGTCGCAGGTGCCTGCCGGCGAGGCCGCCGTATTCGGCAACGGCAAAGGCGGCAAGCTCTATACGACGTATCAGGAGCGGCTGAAGATTCTCAACGCCGCGGACTTCGGCGATCTGCTGCTGGAAAACATTCGCCTGTTCCGCGAACATCCCGATGTGCTGCGGCAGTACCAAAGCCGCTTCAAATACATTCTGGTGGACGAGTATCAGGACACCAACGTCGCGCAGTATCTCTGGCTACGACTGCTGGCGCAGGCGCCATCCAACATCCTGCCCGCATCAAATGCGCCGGAAGGGACCGATCAGAAAACCTCTGCCGCCGCCCCTCGCAATATCTGCTGCGTCGGCGACGACGATCAGTCGATCTACGGCTGGCGCGGCGCGGAGGTCGACAACATCCTGCGCTTCGACCACGACTTTCCCGGCGCAAAGGTCATTCGCCTCGAGCGCAACTATCGCTCGACCGGACATATCCTCGCAGCAGCGTCGCACCTGATCGCGCACAACGAAGGCCGCCTCGGCAAAACGCTGCGCACCGAGGACGAGGACGGCGAGAAAGTCACCGTCACCGGGGCGTGGGACTCGGAAGAAGAAGCCCGCGGCATCGGTGAGGAAATCGAACAGCTTCAGCGCGCCGGCAGCAAGCTGAACGAAATCGCCATTCTGGTGCGCGCCTCGTTCCAGATGCGCGAGTTCGAAGACCGTTTCGTCACGCTCGGCCTGAACTACCGCGTGATCGGCGGACCGAGATTCTACGAGCGCGCGGAAATCCGCGATGCGCTGGCCTATCTGCGCGTCATCAACTCACCCGCCGACGACCTTGCATTCGAGCGCATCGTCAACACGCCGAAGCGCGGCCTCGGCGATGCCACCGTGCAGATGCTGCATGACATCGCGCGCAAGCGCCGCATTCCGCTGACCGAAGCAGCGCTTTCAGTGATCGAGACCGACGAGTTGAAGCCGAAGGCGCGCGGCAGCCTGCGCGACGTGATGACCAATTTCGACCGCTGGCGCGCGCAACGCGACATCGTTCCGCACACCCAACTGGCCGAAATCGTGCTGGACGAATCCGGCTACACCGAAATGTGGCAGAAGGACCGCTCCGCCGACGCCGCGGGCCGCCTGGAAAACCTGAAAGAACTCGTGCGCTCGATGGAAGAGTTCGAGAACCTGCAAGGCTTTCTCGAGCACATCTCGCTGGTGATGGACCGCGAGGGTGGTGCGAACGAAGACGCCGTATCGCTGATGACGCTGCACTCCGCCAAGGGACTCGAATTCGACAACGTTTTTTTGCCCGGCTGGGAAGAAGGCCTGTTCCCGCATCAGCGTGCACTCGACGAACAGGGCCGCGCCGGACTTGAGGAAGAACGCCGCCTCGCCCATGTCGGCATCACCCGCGCGCGCAAACGCGCCAAGCTCTATTTCGCCACCAACCGGCGCATCCACGGCTCGTGGACGACGACCATCCCGTCGCGCTTTCTCGACGAATTGCCGGCGGCCAATGTCGAGATCACCGAGTCGAAAGGCGGTTCGGGATGGGGCGGCTCGGGCGGCTATGGCACCTCGCGTTTCGACAATGCGGAATCCTTCGGATCGACCTATTCGACACCGGGCTGGCAGCGCGCGCAGGCCAATCGCGCCCGCAACAGCGGCGGCGGCTTCGATGAAACCGGCGCACGTTACGATTCCAGCTCGCGCGGCAGTTTCAGCCGCAAGGCGACGGTGATCGAGGGTGAACTGATCGCGAAATCCACCGGCGCCAACTCGGACTTCTCACTTGGCGACCGCGTGTTTCACCAGAAATTCGGTTACGGCAACGTCGCCAAGGTGGACGGCAACAAACTCACCATCGCCTTTGAAAAGGCCGGTGAAAAGAAGGTCGTCGACAGCTTTGTCACGAAGGCATAGCGGCACAGCCAAAGCCGCATGACAAATTTGAATTGCTCGCAATAGAATTTTCGATGGGCGCAGCTGCTGTCCAATAGGCTTTATGTATTGCGCAAGGCCCCTCTCGCGCCTATGTCATGCTCCCGCCCGCCATAGATTGCCCTTCAATGTCTCCCATCATCTCCGTTTCCAATCTCTCAAAGACCTATCCATCCGGCCTGACTGCGCTGAAGAATATCAATCTCGATATTCGCCGCGGCGAGATCTTCGCGCTGCTCGGGCCGAACGGCGCCGGCAAGACCACGCTGATCAGCGTGATCTGCGGCCTTGCGGTACAAACCGAAGGCACGGTGACGGTGGACGGTCATGACATCGTCAAGGATTACCGCGCCGCGCGCTCGCTGATCGGACTGGTCCCGCAAGAGCTGCACACCGATGCATGGGAGTCGCCGTGGTCCACCGCCTCGTTCAGCCGGGGCCTGTTCGGTAAACCGAAAAACCCCGCGCATATCGAAAAGGTGCTGAAAGAGCTTTCCCTGTGGGATAAGCGCAAGAGCCAGATCATCACGCTGTCAGGCGGCATGAAGCGCCGCGTGATGATTGCCAAGGCACTGGCCCACGAGCCGCAGATCTTGTTTCTCGACGAGCCGACCGCAGGCGTCGACGTCGAGTTGCGCAAGGCGATGTGGGAAGTGGTGCGCGGCCTGCGCGATGCCGGCGTCACCATCATTCTCACCACGCATTACATCGAGGAAGCCGAGGAGATGGCCGACCGCGTCGGCGTCATCAACAAGGGCGAGATCGTGCTGGTCGAGGAAAAGGCCAAGCTGATGCAGAAGCTCGGCAGGAAGCAGCTCAAGCTGCATCTGCAATCGAAGCTGGCTGAAATCCCCGTCGCGCTCTCGGCTCACAACCTCGAACTGTCGCCGGACGGCGAGGAACTGGTTTACACCTACGACACCAAGGGCGAGCGCACCGGCATCACGGCCCTGCTGAACGACCTCAACAACTCCGGCGTTCGCTTCAACGATCTCAACACCACGCAAAGCTCGCTGGAAGAAATCTTCGTCAGCCTGGTGCATCAATCATGAATTTTCACGCCATCAGTGCAATCTACAAATTCGAAATGGCGCGCACTTTCCGCACGCTGCTGCAGAGCGTCGTCTCTCCGGTGATTTCGACGTCGCTGTACTTCGTCGTATTCGGCTCGGCGATCGGCTCGCGCATCACCGAGATCGACGGCATCAGCTATGGCACCTTCATCGTGCCGGGCCTCATCATGCTGTCGCTGCTGACGCAAAGCATCGCCAACGCATCGTTCGGCATCTATTTCCCGAAATTCTCCGGCACCATATACGAACTGCTGTCCGCGCCGGTCTCGTCGTTCGAGGCCGTGGTGGGTTACGTCGGGGCTGCGGCCACCAAGTCGATCGTCCTCGGCCTAATCATTCTAGCAACCGCGGGACTGTTCGTGCCGCTGAAGATCGCGCATCCCTTCATGATGCTGACCTTCCTGGTGCTCACGGCCGTGACCTTCAGCCTGTTCGGTTTCATCATCGGTATCTGGGCCGACGGCTTCGAGAAATTGCAGGTGATCCCGCTGCTGGTCATCACGCCGTTGACGTTTCTGGGCGGCAGCTTCTACTCGATCCACATGCTGCCGCCGATCTGGCAGACCGTGACGCTGTTCAATCCGGTGGTGTATCTGGTCAGCGGTTTCCGCTGGAGCTTTTTCGAGATCGCCGATGTCAGCGTCGGTCTCAGCCTCGGCATGACGCTGGCGTTTCTCGCGCTGTGCATGGTCACCGTGTGGTGGATTTTCCGGACCGGCTACCGGCTGAAGACCTGATCCAAAACGAAAAACGCCCCGCATGCGGGGCGCATTGAAGCAAATACTGACCCGCGCGGGAGCTTAACGCCGGCCGCTGTCATAGCCGGTTCCGGGCGGCGGCGGCATGGGGCTGGCTGACGGCTCGCTGCCCGCGGCCCGGCTGGCACCGTC
>CALRLJ020000251.1:0-5894 GCA_943368635.1 Sediminibacterium ginsengisoli
CCAGATCAGGTTGGGCGAATGGAAATCGCGCAGCATCCAGGTTTTCGGCGCGTCAGCGAGCTTCGTCAGCAGATCCCCCCAGATCAGCAGGAAGTCCGCCTGCATGTTGCTGGTCAGCGTCACGCCCTTGTCGGGCAGATACCATTCCGGCATCAGCCCGACTTCGGTCATCATCGCGTCGTTGTCGAACGGCGGCACGGTGTAATCGAGATGCGGCGCGAGCGGCAGAACGTCCGGCAGCTGTTCTTGATGGAAGGCCGCCAGCATATCCACCGCGACCTGATAGCGCCCGGCGATGGGCTTCGGCGGATTGCCTTCGATGAACACGTCGCGGCCGAGATCCTCGGTAATGAGAAAGCCTTCATCCAGATCGGCATGATGAATTGCCGGTGCGGAATAGCCGCGCTCGCGCAGCCCGTTGGCGATGGCGACGAACGGCTTGACGTCTTCGGCGAGATGGACGGCTTCGCTGTAGGATTTTCCGTCATACAGTGCCGGTCCGTCCGGTCGGCGCGGCGCGTTCATCAGGATGGTGGATTGTTCGCCCTTGAGAAGCCGGGCATAGGACCGCGTCGATGCATCGCCCGGCATGCGTTGGCGCTTGGCGTCGAGAGCGCCTGCGAGTTCGAGAAAGCGCCGCAGCGCGCCGAGACGCTCGACCTTTGCAACCAGTTTGCCGAATCCTGTGATCTCGGCGGCACGTGCGCCGGTGCCGAGCGAGGGCCGGTGACTGAACGCGATGTCGATCCGGTCCGGCGGGAGCATATCCGGCGCACGCTCCGGCCATTCGATCAGGGCCACCGTGCCTTCCGGCAACGGCGACAGTCCGATTTCCTCCAACTCGTCCGGATCGTTGACGCGATACAGATCGGCGTGCAGCAGAGGGAACGGCGGCAGATCGTAAGTTTGCGCCAGTGTGAATGTGGGACTCGGTACTTCCAGATCGTCGTCTTGCGCAAGATAGCGGATCAGCGCGCGGGCGGCGGCGGTCTTGCCGGCGCCGAGGTCGCCCGACAGGGTGATGACATCGCCCGCACTCAGCAACAGCGCGAGGTCGGCCATCAATTGGCCGGTCGCAGCCTCATTCGCCAGCGCGACATGGAATGGCGAGGGGCCGTTCATTCTGCAGCATTACGATAGGTCTGATCGACGGGAAATTCGCAAGTCACCGTCGTGCCCTTGCCGACCACCGAGTCGACATGGACTTTGCCCCCGTGCAGTTCGACAAAGGATCGCACCAGCGACAGGCCAAGACCAGCGCCACGATGACGCGATCCATTGGCATGGCTCTCGAACCAGTCGAACACCTTGTCCTTGACCTCTTCCGGAATGCCGGGACCGGAATCGGAAACGGAGAACATGACACTGGCATCGTTGCGCCGGGCGCGCAGCGTCACGGTGCTGTTTTGTGGCGAGAAGCCGACGGCGTTGGCGAGCAAATTATAAAGCACCTGAACGATGCGCCGCTCGTCGGCGACGAAATCGCCGATGGCTGGATCGATGCGGACATCGAGAACGATCTGTTCACGCGCAAGCCGGTCCTGAATTCCGGCAGTGGCATCGTCGATGGTCTTTTGCACGTCCACCGGGCCGAGATTGAGCGTCATCGCGCCGGCGTCGATGGTGGCAAGATCGAGGATGTTGTTGATGATGGCGAGCAGGGCGTTGGTGGATGTCGTGATGTAGCTGAGATACTCGCTCTGCTTCAGTGTCATCGGTCCGGTCGATGGATCGGCAAGGAAATGCGCGAAGCCGATGATGGTCGTGAGCGGTGAGCGCAATTCGTAAGACACGTGATGGACGAAATCGACCTTCATCTGGTCGGCGGTTTCCAGCGCCTCGTTGCGTTCGCGCAGCGCGCGCTCGACATTCACGGTGTCGGTGACGTCCTGGAATGTCAGCATGGTCGCGCCGTCGGGGAGCGGCATGGTGGTGCAGTCGATCACGCTGCCGTCCTTGCGTTCCAGTTTAAGCGGAACGGAAATACGGTCGTCGATGCCGGTGATGGCGGCGCGGATCGTCTGCCAGGTTGCCTCGTCGTCGAACAGCGGCCGGCACCACTGTTCGATGGCTTCGATGTGTGGCTGCTGCGCCAGTGCTTCCGGCGACAGCTTCCACATCCGCGCGAAGGGCGGATTGAACAGTTGCGCGCGGCCGTTGCTGCCGAACACGGCAACCGCTTCCGCCAGATTGTCCAGCGTCTCGCGCTGGACGCGGATCAGGCCGTCATTCTGCCGCGCAAGCTTGAGGCTTTCGGTGACGTCGTCGAACAGATAGGTGACACCGCCTTCCGGGTTGGGTGTGGTGACGACGCCGAGCGCGCGGCCGTCCGGCAGGTACCAGGTGTCTTTCGCGGGTTCGATGGCCCGGTAGGCTTCGAACAGTTTGTTTTTCCAGGCGCGGAAATCCGGTTGTTCGGGAATCTTGCGTGCGACGCGGAGCTTGTCGAGCACGCTGGAATCGTCGGGATTGCCGTCAAGGAATGCGCGGTCGAAATCCCAGAGCCGGCGATAGGAATCGTTGTAGAAGGTCAGCCGCCGCGCGGCGTCGAACACGGCGACGCCCGACGAGAGTTGATCGAGCATCCGGCGATGGGCTTCGGCCATTCGCTCGAGTGCCGCACGAAGACCGGCAGCTTCGGTGGCATCGACGGCAATCCCCGCGCTGCCGCCCGCTACGTTCAGTGCGCGAATGTCGAGCATGCGGCGCTGGCCGCCGGTCACGACCGGAACGCGCGCTTCGAAGATGTTCTTGTCTGCAAGCGCCCGCGCCATGCTGGCGCGGTCGTCATGGTCGAGCAGTTCGAGATTGCGTTCGATGGCGTCGGTGACGGAGCCTGCATCGGTGGCCTGCGCGTAGGCGGCATTGGCGAAGCTGAGTGCGCCGTTGCTGCGCCGGGCCCAAACCGGAAGCGGGACGGCGTCAGCAAAGGCGCGCAGCGCGCCGGTTTCTTCCAGCAAATGAGCGTATCGGATGTTGATCTCGGCGAGTTCCATCCGGACCCCGGAGAGTTCGCGAATCCGCACAATGGCTTGTCCGCCGATGGCGCGTCCCATCGCCTCGATGGTGCGCCCGGCCGCCGTGGACAGGTTGAGCTGGAATCCCTCTCCGGCCTCGCGCAGATTATCGACGGCGTGATCCATCGCGAGCGCCTGCTCCGGGAGCAGCCAGCTTCCAAAGGCCAGCACTCGCTGCGGGCTGAATTGGTCGGTAGCCTGCGGCATCAGCATCGCGACATCGCCGCTGATATCGGGCCGGTCTTCGCCTGCCGCCCACGAGATCAGAACTTGTGGTTCGGCGAACAGCAGCGCACGGAAGCGATCCGCCTCGGCTTGCAGCGCCTGATTGTCCGACAACAGGCGGGATTCGATCCGGGCCGCGCGCAGCCGTGTCCGCATCAGCAGGATGGCTGCGACCACCGAGAATCCAAGAACGGCGGCGGCGACGCTCAGCGCGGCAATTTCCTGCCGGTCGATTTGCGCCAGAAGCGTCAGCGTGGTGCCGAGAAGGTCGTCGCGCGCGAAAGCGGGCGCAATGCCGAGCATCATCGCTGCGCCAACCGACGCGCCAAGGCCAACCGCGCCTCCGCGCACAATCGAAGTGCACGACAGCAAGGTCCGCCGCATCCCCTCGATCACGCCTGACATGATCTATCCCAACCGCCGCACACGAATCGAACGACAATATCCTCAAGAGGACTCGCCGGGTAAGAGTCCAGACCGTGAACGTGAATCGCACCACAAAATAATGACGGTGCGCGCGATTGTGCGGTGCGATTCGACCCTTCGCGAGGACCGATCTAGCGTCCGGTGGAACCGAACCCGCCGCTGCCGCGATCGGTGGGCGACAGCGATGCAACTGCCGACAGATTTGCTTGTGTCACGGGAGCAATAACAAGCTGGGCGATGCGTTCTCCGCGCCGGATCGTGAATGGCTCGTCGCCGTGATTGATCAAAAGCACCGAAACTTCGCCGCGATAGTCGGCATCCACCGTGCCTGGTGAATTGAGAACGGTGACGCCGTGCTTGAGCGCCAGGCCCGAGCGGGGCCGCACCTGCGCCTCGAAGCCGGGCGGAACCGCGATCATCAGTCCGGTCGGCACCAGCGCACGCTGTCCCGGCTGCATCGTCAGCGGCTTGTCCTCAGGTACCGCCGCAAGCAGATCGAGGCCCGCGGCATGTGCGCTCTGATAGGCGGGCAGCGCGAGGCCTTCGGCATGGGGCAGGCGCTGGATTTCGACGGTGACGGCGGATGTCATTCGGGCGGATCTTTTCGTTTAGGCATGATCTTGTCCGAAAGCCGGTTTCCACTTTTCGGGATCATGCCATGGTCTCGGCGATTTTCGCCACAAGGGCGTCGGCGACTTCCTCTTTGGTCATCACCGGCCATGAATCAATAGCGACATCAACAGCAACGTTTGCTTTGTCCAAGGTTAGAATATGTACGGTGTTGCGGTCGCCGCCCATCACGCCGGAGGCGGGCGATACATCGTTGGCGACGATCCAGTCGCAACCCTTGCGCTTCAGTTTCGACGTGGCGTTATCGATCAGGTTCTGGGTTTCAGCGGCGAAGCCGATCACGAGTTGTGGCCGGTTTTGCTTGAGTTTCGAGATGGTCGCGAGAATGTCCGGGTTTTCCACCAATGCGAGCTGCGGCATACCGCTCGCGGTCTTTTTGATCTTCTGATCGCCGGCATTGGCGACGCGCCAGTCGGCGACGGCGGCGGCGAAAATCGCAATGTCCGCCGGCAATGCGCTTTGCACTTGTGTCAGCATGTCGCGCGCGGACTCAACGCGGATGACGCGGACGCCTGCGGGATCGTCGAGATCCACCGGACCTGAAATCAGCGTGACGTCTGCACCGGCCTCGGCTGCCGACGCCGCAATCGCAAAGCCCTGCTTGCCGGACGAACGATTGGCGATGTAGCGCACCGGATCGATCGGCTCGTGGGTCGGCCCTGCGGTGATGAGTATCTTTTTTCCTGCAAGCGGGCCGGTGTGCGGCGGACGCAGCATAGTCTCGGCGACGATTGCAATTTCGGTTGGCTCCGACATGCGGCCGACGCCGGCTTCGTTGGCCTCGGCCATCTCGCCGGAATTTGGGCCGATGAAGGCGACGCCGTCGCGCGCAAGCTGCGCGACGTTGCGTTTTGTCGCAGCATTGCCCCACATCAGCGGGTTCATCGCGGGCGCCACCAGCACCGGACGGTTGGTCGCGAGCAGGATCGCGGTGGCGAGATCGTCGGCATGGCCTTGCGCCATCTTCGCCATCAGGTCGGCGGTGGCGGGTGCGACCACGATCAGATCGGTATCGCGGGCGAGCCGGATATGCCCGGCGTCGAACTCGCTCTGGGCGTCGAACAAATCCGTGTAGCAGCGCTCGTCGGCCAGTGCGCTTGCGGTCAGCGGGGTGACGAACTGCTGTGCGGCGCGGGTCATCACGCAGCGGACGTGGATGCCGCGTTCCTTCAGGCGGCGGATCAGGTCGAGCGCCTTGTAGGCGGCGATGCCGCCACCGATGATGAGGGTGACGCGTGGCTTGTCTGTCGTGACTGGCACGCGCTGCGGTCGATGGGCTGACTTCACCTCGGGCGCCTTC
This sequence comes from Sediminibacterium ginsengisoli, assembly GCA_943368635.1. Lineage (GTDB taxonomy): Bacteria > Pseudomonadota > Alphaproteobacteria > Rhizobiales > Xanthobacteraceae > Afipia. The sequence goes on from CALRLJ020000251.1 coordinate 5,599, forward strand.
AGTGCCGTCCTGCCGACCGGCCCGTCCGCCGCCTCGCGCAAAATCACCCGCACCTCGTCCTCGACCGAGCGCCCAGCTTTGGCGGCGCGCAGCCGGAGGCTGGCCTTGAGGGCTTCATCGAGTTTGCGGACGGTCAGGCTGGCCATAACGTGCTCCCGTTCGAGCCGTTCATAGCAAATGATAGCATTGCAATCAAATCATGACTGCAATGCTATCACTTTAGCGAAGAGACCAGAGAATTCCGATAAATGTCAGCGCGATGACCCACAGTGCCGCCGTTTGCCAGCGGGCCCGCT
>CALRLJ020000252.1:0-5894 GCA_943368635.1 Sediminibacterium ginsengisoli
GCCAGCCGCCTTCGGGCGATGCCCGCCAGCCGCATCACATAAAGCAAAGTAAGATTTGGGGCTGTCATGTCGGGGCTGAATGCGCGCGCCTGTGCGCTGCTGTTATCTGTGTCTGTCGTTGCGCTGGGAGCGATGTCTGTCGCTGGGCCGGTGCATGCGCAATCTGCCGATCCGGCATCGGGGCAAATAGCAAAGCCGAAGCCGATCAAAAAGAAACGCGCCGCCACGCCAGCTACTGCGCCAAGCGAGCAGGTGTTGAATGCCAACGCGCAGGCGGTCCCATCGGCGAGCACCACGCTTGATGAAATCACGGTTGCTGCGACCAAGACCGAAGAGCGCGCTATCGACGCGCTGGCCGGTGTGAGCAGGATCAACCAGAACGAGATCAACCAAATCGGCCCATCGCGGACCTCCGATATTTTCATCAACACGCCGAGCGTATCGTTCCAGGAGCGCGGCGACGAGCCAGGCAGTGCGATTGCTATTCGCGGTTTGCAGGACTTCGGCCGTGTTGCCGTCGTGGTCGACGGCGCACGACAGAATTTCCAGCGGACCGGTCACAATGCGAACGGATACTTCTATCTCGATCCGGCAATGATCGGCGACGTGGATGTGGTTCGCGGTCCGGTTGCCAATATTTACGGGTCCGGCGCCATTGGCGGCGTAGTGTCGTTCCGTACCAAGGATGTGGAAGATATCGTGCGGATCGGCGAGCGCTGGGGCGTTCTCACCGAGATGGGCGGCGGCTCTAACAACTGGCGCGCCAATTTTTCGACCTTTGCGGCCGGTAAAAGCCAGAACGGAAATGTCGATGTCATCGTCGGCGGATCGTATCGCGCCCAGTCCGACTACAAGAATGGCAATGGCGTCACCGTTCCGAACAGCGCGCAGGACGTCCAGTCCGGTCTCGCCAAGTTGACCTTCCGTCCGGCGGACGGTCACGAGGTCAAGCTGGGCTTCCTCGGCTATGATGCGCGTTACAACACCGGCCAGCCATCGATTCCGAATACATCGGGCTATGCCACCAACACCAGCAACCAGACTGCGACACTGAGCTGGAAGTATCAGAAGCCTGAAGATCGTTTGTTCGATTACAAGGCGAGCGTCTATTTCAACGGCACCGATACCGATCAGACCAAGAACGCAGGTACAGCCAACCCGATTACCGGCAAGATCGGAGATAAGCGCTCGTTTACGGTCGATACGATCGGCTTCGATATCTACAACACGTCGCGTGTCGATACCGGTCCGGTCGCGCACGCCATCACGTATGGCGGCGATTACTTCTCGGACAAGGTCAAGGTCGTCGATCCGGGCGGCGCGTCCACCTACACCACGCCGAACGGCGACCGACGGGTGGACGGCGCATTCGTGCAGGTGAAGAGCAACTTCTCGATGCTCGAATTCGTCAACGCCGTTCGCTTCGATGAATACGAGCTCAAGAGTGGAAACTTCAGCACCGGCGGCAACCGCTTCTCGCCGAAATCGACCATCGGTATTACGCCTGCGCCTTGGGTTACGGTTTATGGTACTTATGCGGAAGGTTATCGCGCCCCGTCGGTGACAGAGACGCTGGTATCCGGCATCCATCCTGGCGTTGGTGTGAGTACCGGCTCAACTTTGTATGGATCGCTGTTTACGTTGCTTCCGAATCTCGCTCTGCGTCCAGAGGTTGGAAAGACCAAGGAAGTTGGCACGAATTTGCGATTCAACGATGTCTTCGCGCCGGGAGATAAAATCCGCGCCAAGATCAATGTGTTCCGCAACGACGTCGATGATTATATCGACCTTGTATCGTTTGGCCCGCCGCAGCCGCTGATTTCGATCTGCCCTGGACCGCCGGGCTTTTGCCCCGTTCCAATTCCGTGGTTGCCGGTTGCATTCACCACGACATCGCTGGTGCAATACCAGAACATCGCCAACGCGCGCATTGATGGCGTGGAACTGGAATCGACTTATGACTCCGGTCGCTGGTTCGCTGGTCTTGCCGGCTCATGGATGAAGGGTGTCAATGTCGCAACCGGTGAGCGTTTGCAGAGCGTGCCGGGTCAGAAGATCGTAACGACACTCGGTGTCCGCTTCTTCGATCAAAGGATGACCGCATCTGTGCGCTGGGCTTCGGTCACCGCGCAGTCCGGCTTGAGTGCGCTGTTCAATCCGGCGACGAACTACGATTTGGTCAATCTCTATCTAGCCTATCAGCCAACACCGGATATCGTTGCAAGCATCGGAATCGATAATCTTCTTGATCGATATTACATCCCGTTCGCCACGCTGCGTGGGACCGACGGCACTGACACGGCTCTTGCTGGGTCAGCGCCGGGACGTCTTTACAAGGCAAGTTTGAAAGTCCGCTTCGGAGGAGTTTGAACCAGAACGACCTTCCACTTCTATCTTGCACATGCCGCGCAGAGTCTTTCTGCGCGGCTCGCTGCGTTTGCTACATACACCTTCGAGATCGAGGCTTTGATAACCGGCCGTTCGGCCTTACAATGAGACAAACAGGAGAAGACCAATGTTTATTGCGATGAACCGATTCCAAGTGAAGACCGGCTCCGAACAGGCGTTCGAAACCGTGTGGGCGACGCGCGAGTCGTATCTCAGCGAGCTTGCCGGATTCGTTGAATTCCATCTGCTGCGCGGCCCGGTGGCCGAGGATCACACGCTGTACTCGACTCATACGTTGTGGGCTGACAAGGCGTCGTTCGAAGCCTGGACCAAGTCCGAGCAGTTCCGTAAGGCGCACGCGCGTGCCGACAACCAGACCGGCCCGAGCCTCTATCTCGGCCATCCGAAGTTCGAAGGCTTCGACATCATCCAGACCGAGCGCAAGACCAGCGCCGCAGCTTGAGAGAGCAATTCATGCTGAGTACTGATCTGGCCGATCTCAAGAAGCACATGGCCGAGAATCCAGGCGGCGTCATCGAGGACGTCGCGCGGGAGAAGAACGTCACGGCGCGCGCCGTGATCGAGGCGTTGCCGGAGGAGATGCGCAGCTTCGCGCCGGGCTCGGCGTTCGTGCCTGCGATGCAGGACATCGCGACTTGGGGCGAGGTGACGCTGATTATCCATACCGAAGACGGCATCTTCGAAGTCACCGAGCCGGTCGGCGGCGGTGAGATCGGGCGCGGCTACTACAACATCATGAAGCCGAAGGGGATGCACGGCCATCTGCGGCATGAACGCTGCGGCGGCATCGCCTTCGTCGAACGCCCCTTCATGGGCAAGTCGTCGGCCTTCGCGGCATTTCTCAATGTCGATGGCGGCGTAATGTTCAAGGTGTTCGTCGGGCGGGATGAAGCCCGCGCGCTCAAGGCCGATCAGCTTGAGAAGTTTCGCGCGCTGGCGAAGACGCTCGGCTGATTGTCTCGCGCTCTCAAATTAATCATTAGCAAGAAATGGCCGGGGTCTTCCCGGCCATTTCTTTTGCGGCTCGAGGTGCGACCGAAGCAATCCGGCCTTTGGAGGGGCAAGGACCGGATTGCTTCGTCGCCGGCGCATCGCTGTCACGGGCAATGCAGCTGTGCGCCATCTCGTGGCTTGCTGTGCAGGCCGGATTATTCCGCCGCGCTCTTCATCGGATGCGGTGCGGCCGCTGCGGGTTTGATTGAAGGTTCGCCGTGCTGTGTCAGCGGCCGGTCGCCGGCCAGCGCGCGCAGCAGCACGTAGAACACCGGCGTGAAGAAGATGCCGAACGCCGTCACGCCGATCATCCCTGAGAATACCGCCACACCCATGGCGTGACGCATCTCTGAGCCTGCGCCGGTGGAGATCACCAGCGGCACGACGCCCATGATGAAGGCGAGCGACGTCATCAGGATCGGACGCAGCCGCAACCGGCTGGCCTCGATTGCAGCTTCAATCGGCTTGCGCCCGGCAAATTCAAGTTCGCGCGCGAACTCCACGATCAGAATCGCGTTCTTGGCCGATAGTCCGACAAGGACGATGAGGCCGATCTGCGTGAACACGTTGTTGTCGCTGCCGGTCACCCAGACACCGAACATCGCAGCCAGCAGGCCCATCGGCACGATCATGATGATCGCCAGCGGCAATGTCAGGCTTTCGTATTGTGCGGCGAGCACAAGGAACACGAGGAACAGCGCAATCGGGAACACATATAGCGACGAGTTGCCGGCGATGATCTCCTGATAGGTCAGTTCGGTCCATTCATACGCGATGCCCTTCGGAAAGGTCTCTTTCGCCACGCGATCGACTGCCGCTTGCGCCTGTCCGGTGGAGTAACCGGGGGCTGCGCCGCCGTTGACGTCCGCCGTGAGGAAGCCGTTGTAGCGCATCGCGCGTTCCGGTCCTGCGCTGGACTGGACCTTCAACAGCACTGACAACGGCACCATCTCGCCGGTGGACGCGCGGACCTTCAATTGGCCGACATCTTCGGCGCGAGCACGAAACTTCGCGTCCGCCTGCACGCGGACCGAATAGGTCCGGCCGAATTTGTTGAAGTCGTTGACGTAGAGCGAGCCAAGATAGATCTGCATAGTATCGAACACGCTGGTCACCGGCACGCTCAGCTGCCGCGCCTTGGTGCGATCGATGTCGGCATAAAGCTGCGGCGTGTTGACCTGGAAGCTGGAGAACAGGCCCGCGAGTTCCGGCGTGGTCTGAGCCTTGGCGAGAAATGCCTTGGTGGCATCGTTCAGCGCGTTATAGCCCGCGCCCACCCGATCCTCGATCTGCAGCTTGAAGCCGCCGATGGTGCCGAGACCCGGCACCGGGGGCGGCGGGAAGATGGCGATGAACGCCTCTTGAATGCCAGCGAACTTGCCGTTGAGCGCCATGGCAATGGCGCCGCCGCTCAGGCTCTTCTCCTTGCGTTCATCGAACGGCTTGAGCGTCACGAACACGATGCCGGCGTTCGACGAGTTGGTAAAGCCGTTGATCGAAAGGCCGGGAAACGCCACGGAGCTTTCGACACCCGGCTGCTTCAGCGCGATGTCGCTCATGCGGCGGATCACTTCCTCGGTGCGGTCTAGCGTCGATCCGTCGGGCAATTGCGCAAAGCCGACGAGATACTGCTTGTCCTGACCCGGCACGAATCCGCCCGGCACCGCTTTGAACAGTCCGAAGGTCACGGCAATCAACGCGACGTAAATACCCATCACGATGGCCTTGCGGGAAATCACCCGCTTGACGCCGCCGCTATAGGCCTCGGAGCCGCGATGAAAGAATGTGTTGAACCGCTTGAAGAACCAGCCGAAGAGCTTGTCCATTCCCCGCGTCAGGGCGTCTTTCGGCGCATCGTGCGATTTCAGCAGCAACGCCGCCAGTGCGGGAGACAGCGTCAGCGAGTTGAACGCGGAGATCACCGTCGAGATTGCAACCGTGAGGGCGAACTGCTTGTAGAACTGTCCGGTGAGGCCGCTGATGAAAGCCAGCGGCACGAACACGGCGACGAGTACGAGCGCAATGGCGATGATCGGTCCTGTCACCTCGTTCATGGCCTGATAGCTGGCCTGAATCGGCGTCAAGCCCTTCTCGATGTTGCGCTCGACGTTTTCGACCACGACGATGGCGTCATCGACCACGATGCCGATGGCAAGCACAAGTCCGAACAGCGTCAGCGCGTTGATGGAAAATCCCATCACGAACAGCACGGCAAAGGTGCCGACGATCGAGACCGGCACTGCGATCAGCGGAATGATCGATGCGCGCCATGTTTGCAGGAACAGGATCACGACCAGAACCACCAGCGCAACCGCTTCCAGCAGTGTATGCACCACAGCCTCGATGGAGGCGCGGACGAACTGGGTCGGGTCATAAACGATGCTGTAGTCCATGCCGTCCGGCATATTCTCCTTCATTTCCGCCATCGTCTTGCGGACGTTGTCGGAAATCTGGATCGCGTTGGAGCCGGGCGACTGGAAGATTGGAATAGC
>CALRLJ020000253.1:0-5862 GCA_943368635.1 Sediminibacterium ginsengisoli
CTCCCGTTACCACTTCTCGCCGAAGGGGCGGATTTCGGTCTCGAACGTCCAGGCATCTCGCGGCTGCTGGTAAAGCTGCCAATAGGTTTCAGCGACGGCGGCCGGACGCATCAGGCGGTTGGGATCGAGATTCTCGATCGCTTCTTTGCCTTCGCGATTGGCGATCAGCTGGCGCACCCATTCGGTATCGACACTGGAATCGATGACCAGATGGGCGACATGGATATTCTTCGGTCCCAATTCGCGCGCGATCGACTGCGCCACAGCACGCAAACCGAATTTGGCGCTCGCGAAGGCTGCGAAACCGGACCCGCCGCGCAAGCTCGCGGTCGCTCCGGTGAAGAAGATCGCGCCCTTGCCACGCGGCAGCATGACGCGAGCAGCTTCGCGGCCCGCGAGAAAGCCGGAATAACAGGCCATTTCCCAGACCTTGCGGAAAACACGTTCAGTCGTATCCAAGATCGGGAAGTTGACGTTGGCGCCGATGTTGAAGATGCACGCCTCAAGTGGCGCGTGCTTGTCGGCGTCGGAAATGAACGAGATCATCTCGTCCTCCTTGCGGGCATCGAGCGAGCGGGCGAATACCGTACCGCCGGCGGCCTCGATCTCCTTCACAAGCGGGGCGAGCTTTTCGCCCTGACGCCGTCCAGCAAAAACCGTAAATCCTTCGGATGCAAACTTCTTGGCGATCTCGCCTCCGATGAAATCTCCGGCACCGATCACTGCAACTGTCGCATTTCGCTTCTGCATGGCTTTCTCCCAGGCCTGAGTAAGTTTCAAAATTCCAGATTATACTTGCGCCGAATGCTTCAGAGGCACGTCACGTTTCCCGCAACGATTCAGCAAGCTTGTGTTTTAAAATCTTGCCGGTCGATGTCGCCGGCAAAGCGTCCAGCACAATGATCTGCGATGGGCGCTTGTAGGATGTCAGTTGCTTGCTGGCGAAAGCCATCAGATCGGATGGAGCCGTCTTCGAACCCTTGAGCAACTGGACGAATGCAACGACCTCTTCGTTTCCGTCTGTGGTCCGCCCAACCACAGCCGACTGAACAACGTCGTCATGCGAACTCAGCACCGCTTCAACTTCGGCAGGGTAGACATTGAACCCGGAGCGAATAATCATTTCCTTGGTGCGGCCGACGATAAACATGCAATCACCGTCGAGGTGAGCCAGGTCGCCGGTATTGAACCAGCCGTCGCGATCGATGGCCTTCTCCGTCAGGTCCGGCGCACGATAATAGCCGAGCATCACGTTACGGCCGCGGACATGCAGCTCGCCCACCGTTCCGTTCGCGACCGGCTTCCCATCGCGATCGACGATGCGTCCCTCCACGCCCGCTATCAGCTTACCGACCGCATTATCCATGCGGGGAGCCTCCATTCGGACGCCGGAAATGCCGGGCGCGCATTCGGTGATGCCGTAGCCATTGAGCAGCGACAGCCCAAGCTCGGCTTCGACACGGGATTTCAGATCGAGATCGAGCGGCGCGCCCGCTACGCCTATGTACCGCAGCGATCCCTTCTCGAGCTTTGGAATCCCCGTCAGAGTTTTGTATTCAAGCAACCGCTGATAAGTCGCCGGCACGCCATTCAGGATGGTGATGCCCTCTTCCGCGATTGCCTTCGCGAGCGCAGCAGGTTCGTATTTGCTGACTAGCCGGACAGTACCGCCGGTCATCAGCGTCATCAGAAGCAATGAAACGCCGACGATGTGAGAAATCGGCAGAACGACATAGAGTTTGTCGCGGCGGTCCATTTGCCGGAACAGCGCCGTGGTCTTCGCACTGAACAACAGGTTTTCATGAGTCAACATGACGCCTTTCGGCGTACCTGTGGTTCCCGACGTGTAGATAAGGACAGCCACCTGTTTCGCAGGACTGGATTCCACCGGTTCCGGGGTTGTGGATTCGTTCAGCGCGCCGATGCCTATATCTTCAAGCGGACCGACCTTGCCGATGGTCGCACCAACTCTCTGAGAATGATTCGCCGCCTCTGCTGAGATATCGGTCGTGAAGAACATCCGGCGCGAACCGCTGTGGTCACGAATCTGGTCCAGTTCACGTGGAGAAAGCCGCGGGTTGACAACGATGGCCCATGCATCGATCTGGCTTGCAGCGAACAGAAGACCGGCCAGCGCAATGCAGTTCTCGCTGACAATCATCATCCGGTCGCCAGGGCGAATACCTAGTTCGCGCAGCGCCGCAGCAATCTGTTCAACGGACTCCGAAAGTTGCCGGTAAGACCAGGTCCGGGAATTCTCGACCAGCGCAGAATGATCGGGCGTCTCCGCAACACCGCGCACCATGACGTCATGTAGCCGCGCGGGCAAACCTTCGAGGATGTCGGCAACATCGAACTCGCGTAGAGTGTTCGTCAACTTAATCTCCCCGGGGACGGCTATACAACCGCTTCAATGGCGGCCTTGAACGAGACGAACTTAACGTTCTTTTTTGGAACTAGTCAATTGAATTTGATGCAGCGCGAAAGAAATTAAACGCTGCGCGGCATCCCATACGTGCCGCGAATTGGCAAAGACAGCACCGATTGCCGTTTACAAGGCGGGTCATGCCAGCTATGAATCAAAGTACCAAATAAGAACTATGTAGGAGGATGTCTTGGCTCAGAACGGGAATGTGGTTTTGCTGGTCGGTGCGGGCGACGCCATAGGCGCTGCCGTCGCACGGCGATTTGCCAAGGGCGGCTACAAGGTGTGCGTCGCTCGCCGCGATGCGGCCAAATCCCAGGGCCTCGTCGATGAATTGAAGGCGGAGGGATGCGAAGTCCACGCGATTAGCATCGATGCCCGTCAGGAAGCCGACGTGCAGGCCATGTTCGCGCGAATCGAGAAAGAAATCGGGCCAATCGAGGTTTGCCTCTACAACGCCGGATCTAACGTCAACAAGCCGCTGCTCGAGACCACCGAGAAGCTGTTCTTCAAGGCTTGGGAACTTGCGTGCTACGGCGGGTTTCTGGTCGGCCGTGAGGCTGCCAAGTACATGATGCAGCGCGGGCATGGCACCATTCTGTTCACGGGCGCAACTGCAAGCGTCCGTGGCGGAAAGGGATTCGCGGCCTTCTCGTCAGCCAAGTTCGGTCTGCGCGCCGTGGCGCAGGCGATGGCGCGCGAACTCGGCCCGAAGAATATCCACGTTGTCCACCTGCTGATCGATGCCGCCGTGGACAGCGAAGCGATCCATCTGCGCATGAAAGCGGCGACGGGGGTCAATGCAAGCGACATTCCCGCTGACAGCCTGACCAAGACGGATTCCATTGCCGACGCCTACTGGTTTGCGCATGAACAGAAGCGCGACGGCTGGACGCACGAACTCGACCTGCGTCCCTCTGTGGAGAAGTGGTAATATGGCGACCGCCCCTGATCTCACATTGTGGGGTGTCGGAACCAGCCGAACGGTTCGTCCGCATTGGGCGCTGGCCGAACTTGGCTTGAAGTACGAAACCCGCGCAATCGGTCCGCGCACCGGCGAAACCAAGACGGCAGAATACACCAAACTCAATCCCCGCCAGAAAGTCCCGCTGCTTCAGGATGGCGACTTCGCCATCGGCGAGAGCGCGGCCATCGTCGCCTATCTGTCGCGGACTTATGCCACACCCGACGTGTCGCTGATCCCTGACGACAAGCAGCAATACGCCAAATGGCTGGAATGGTGCTTCTTCATCGTCACCGAACTCGATTCAACAAGCCTCTACGTCATGCGCCGGCATGGCGCAGGCGCGACCGCGCTCGGCCACATCTATGGGGTCGCTCCGGAAGTCACAACAAAGGCAGGCGAGTATTTCCGCGAGCAGTTGCGTCACGTTGAGGTCGCTCTCGACGATGGGCGCACATTCCTGATGGGTGCGCAGTTTACCAGCGCTGATATTCTGCTGACGACGTGCCTTGAGTGGGCAATTGCTTACGGTGTCGGCATTTGCGACAATGCCTATCCCTATCTTGAGCGTATCAAGGCACGGCCGGCGTTTCGTCGCGGCTTGGCGGCGAACATGACGCCGCCACCCGAAGAGCCTAGCAAGTAGCAAGCACGATGTTCTGACGGCAAAGCCCGCGATGACACAAGCATCGCGGGTTTATTTTACCCGACGGCCCTGACCGCCTTGTTGGTAATCATCTTGTCGATGGCTGCATCGGCATAACCGAGTTCGCGCAGCACGGTGCGGGAATGCTCGCCAACGCGCGGCGCCGGACCGCCGATGGACGCCTTGTTGACCTCGAAGATCGCCGCAGGTTTCGGCTGGCGCACCCGCCCCACCGTCGGCTGGTCGAACTCCTCGATCAGCCCGCGCGCCACCACCTGATCGTTATCAATGATGTCGCCACGGCGCAGGATAGGCGCGCATGGCACATCGGCTGCATCCAGCCGCTCCAGCCACTCGGCCGTCGTGCGCTGTGAAATGTATTCCTGCATCTTGTTGATGCGTGCAGTCGCGTTGACGAAACGCGCGCTCGGAGTCGCGAAACGCTCGTCCTTGGCAAGTTCCGGATCGCCCGACGCCTTGCAGAAGCCCTGCCATTCGGAGTCCGAAATGGTGCCGGCGGTGATGTAGCCATCCTGCGTCTTGAACACGAGATCGGGCCGGTCGTTGGGATCGCCGACTGCTGCTTCCGCGCCCACCACTGTGTATTGCATCATGCCTTCCGGCCACAGATACGAGATCATGGTGTCCAGCATCGCCACCTGGATGTGGTCGCCCTGCCCGGTCTTCTCACGGGCATACAGTGCCGACGACACCGCCTGCGCGGTAAATACCGAGGTGGTCTTGTCGCAAACGATGGTGCGGATCATCTGCGGACGGTTGGTCACAGGCTGCGACTGGATGTCGGCGAAACCGGACAGTGCCTGAACGATCGGATCATAGACGCGCTTCTTGACGTATGGCCCTGAATCACCGACGCCGCTGATCGAGACATAAATCAGCCGCGGATACTTCTTGCGCAACTCTTCATGGCCGAGGCCGAGGCGTTCCATTGTGCCGGGGCGAAAATTCTGCACCAGCACGTCGGCTTGCGACGCCAGTTTGGCCAGCACCTCACGGCCTGCCTCGCTCTTCATGTCGATCGACAGCGAGCGCTTGCCGCGATTGCACGACACAAACAGCGCGGAGAATTCACCGGCCGCATCGATCAGCGTCCGGCTCCGGCGGGTGCCGTCGCCGCCGATCGGCTCGATCTTCAGAACGTCCGCGCCCTGATCCGCCAAAAACATCGTCGCATACGGACCCGACACAACCGCCGTCAGATCGAGTACACGTACACCATTCAGAGGACCGGGCATCGGTTTCTTCCCTATCTACATATTTTGGCGAACGACCCGCAGCCTTGCCGCTGCATTGAGAACGAGTCTTTCAGAGAAAGACCTGAAACCTCAGGCGGATTTTGATTTCGCTGCACCGAGTTGCTCGACAATGGACTCCTCGACGTCACGGAGCTGATCCTTGCCGAAAAACATCTCAGTGCCGACAAAGAAAGTCGGCGAACCGAACGCGCCGCGATTGACCGCATCCGTGGTGACGTCGATCAGCTTTTTCTTCACATCGTCCTGCTGCGCGCGCGCGATCAATTTATCGATGTCGATGCCGGACGAAATGAACGCCTTACGGAAGGTCTCAACGTCGTCCATTTTCTTCGGCTCTTCCCACATGTGATGGTAGGCGGCGCGGAAATATGGCTCGAATACATTTTCGAACTGGGCGGCAACAGCGCCGCGCATCAGCATCAACGTATTGACGGGAAAAAACGGATTCTGCTTGAACTTGGTGATGTTGTGCCGGCGCAGAAACCGCTGGGTCTCCAGCGCGTTGTATTCCGGCTTGTTCCTGATGCCGCGGAGCGACTCGAACGGCGAC